>NZ_SMAK01000004.1:0-247753 GCF_004346195.1 Tepidamorphus gemmatus
GGTGATGGAAATCCCGGGGCGCATGGCCCAGACTCGCATGCGACGCCGCTCGAGGGAATCCCTCTCGGGATTCAAATGTCAGACGTGATCCACTAGAGATCGCACGGACCTTCGATCCGTCATTGGAGCTGAAGTACAACAAGTTCTACATCGGGCTCGCGCGCAACCGCCAGCCGTACAATTTCGTGACCTTCCGCCCGAAGAAGGGGCACATGACGCTGGAGCTAAAGCTGAAGCAGTCTGATGAGATTGATGCCAAGATCAATGGCGCAGGGCTCGACACCCTCGAATACAGCAAGAGATGGGGTCTGTATCGTATTCGCCTCGGGACGGGCGACGTCGAAAACCATAAGGATGCGATTGAGGAGCTGATGCGGCTCGCCTACGACTACCGCAACGGCTGACAAAGAAACCCCGCCTTTCGGCGGGGCTTCAGTCGTCGATCAAGGCCGTGTCAGGCCGCGGGCTTCAACGACCTCGACCAGTGGCTGGCCACTACAACACCGAACGGCCGCACCTCGGCTACCGAAACCAGGGGCGCAGGCCGATCGAGACGATCAACTCATTCGTCAGTCAAGAAGCTTAAGAGGACAGGTGATCAGCCCTTGGGCGATAAGATCAGCCTTGTAAGGCCCCGACCAGCGCCGGGGCTTTTTCGTGGACACAGTGCGGACACCAACCAGCCGATGTCCAAATTCCGCCGCGACGTACCTGTAAGTAATTGCTTTTTCAGGGATTTTGGTGAGCCCGGTGGGACTCGAACCCACGGCCTACTGATTAAAAGTCAGTTGCTCTACCGGCTGAGCTACGGGCTCGGAAGTGCCGGGACCGTAGGGGTCCGCAGGCTATCGGTCAAGCTCAAGCTCGCCTCCGCGCGCCGCGCGCCTGGCACCCTGTGGTCAGATCCGGATCGCGCCGGAGAGCGTAAAATGGGTTATGATCAAGATGGTCGACAGTCAAAGCATGTTCCGGGTACGGGCCTGGCGTCGCTGGCTGCTTGTGGTGGCTGGCGCGGTGATGTTCGCCAGTGTCTCGGCGACCGCCTCCGCCGAGAAGAACCGCGACGCCACCGACGTCCAGCACATCATCGCCGACCAGATCGCCGCATTCGCGGCCGGAGACAGCGCCCGCGCCTTCGCCCACGCCGCCCCGTCGATCCAGATGCGCTTCCGCACTCCGGCGATTTTCATGCGGATGGTCGAACAAGGTTATGAGCCGGTCTTCCGTCCGCGCAGCTTTGCCTTCGCCGACTTCACGGCAGAGGGCAACCGCGCCTTGCAGATGCTCGAAGTTGTCGGTCCCGACGGCGCCTTCTGGGTCGCGGTCTATACCCTCGAGAAACAGCCGGACGGAACCTGGCGCATCAGCGGCTGCTACCTGCGACCCGGGACCGGGGCCTGATCATCCGCGCGGCGGAATGTCGCCTGCCGCCCAAGCGCGCCGAATCGCCTCGGCATGGTCAGCGAGCCTCCCCGCTGCGATCGCTGCGCGGATGCCGTCCATGAGCTGCTGGTAGTAATGGACATTGGCCCAGGTGAGCAGCATTGCGCCGAGCATCTCGCCCGCCTTGATCAGATGGTGCAGATAGGCGCGCGAATAGTCGCGGGCAGCAGGACAGTCGCTCTCCTCGTCGAGCGGACGCGGATCGTCGGCATGACGGGCATTGCGCAGGTTGATGCGGCCGCGCCGTGTATAGGCCTGGCCGTGGCGTCCCGCCCGTGTCGGCATCACGCAGTCGAACATGTCGATGCCGCGCATCACCGACAGCAGGATGTCCTCCGGGGTCCCGACGCCCATGAGATAGCGGGGCCGGTCGGCAGGCAGCGCGGGAACGGTCACGTCGAGCGTCTCCAGCATGACCGCCTGCGGTTCGCCGACCGCGAGTCCGCCGACCGCATAGCCATCGAAACCGATGTCGACGAGGCCGGCGGCCGAGCGCAGGCGCAGGGCCGGCACCGTTCCACCCTGAACGATCCCGAACAGGGCGCGGGAGGAATCGGAGCCGAACGCCCGCTTCGAGCGCTCCGCCCATCTGAGCGACAGCTCCATCGCCCGCTCGGCCTCGGCGTCGGCGCATGGCAGCGCAACGCATTCGTCGAGCTGCATGGTTATGTCGGCGCCGAGCAGCCGCTGGATCTCCACCGAACGCTCCGGGCTGAGCCTGTGCTCGCTGCCGTCGAGATGCGAACGGAAGATGACGCCGTCCTCGGTCAGCTTCCGCAGGCTTGACAGCGACATGACCTGGAAACCGCCGGAATCGGTGAGGATCGGCCGCGGCCAATTCATGAAGCGGTGCAGTCCGCCGAGTTCCGCGACCCGCTCGGCGCCGGGCCGCAGCATCAGATGATAGGTGTTGCCGAGAACGATGTCGGCGCCGGTCGCCCGCACCGTCTCCGGGAACATCGCCTTGACTGTGGCAGCCGTGCCGACCGGCATGAACGCCGGCGTTCGCACAGCGCCGCGATGGAAGGCCAGAGTGCCCAGCCGGGCGGCGCCGTCCCTGGCATGGATGCTGAAGCTGTGCGGAACGTTCATTCGGTCGGCCCCGGAAACAGCAGGCAGGCATCGCCATAGGAGTAGAAGCGATAGCCCGACTCGATGGCGTGCGCATAGGCCCGCCGCATCGTCTCCAGCCCGGAGAAGGCCGAAACCAGCATGAACAATGTCGAGCGCGGCAGGTGGAAGTTGGTCAACAGCACGTCAACTGCGCGGAACCGGTAGCCCGGTGTGATGAAGATGTCGGTTGGCCCCGAGAACGGCCGGACTCGCCCATCCTCCGAGGCTGCCGATTCCAGCAGGCGCAGCGAGGTCGTGCCGACCGCGACGATGCGCCCGCCAGCCGCCCGCATCCGGTTGATCAATTCGGCCGCCGCAGGCGTGACGGAACCGATTTCCGCATGCATGCGATGCGCCGCGGTATCGTCGGCCTTGACCGGCAGGAAGGTGCCTGCGCCGACATGCAGGGTGACGCCGACACGGCCGATCCCGCGCTGGTCCAACGCGGCGAGCAGTCGGTCGGTGAAGTGCAGACCGGCGGTCGGGGCGGCGACCGACCCCTCCACGCGGGCGAAGATCGTCTGGTAGTCGACGGCGTCGCGCTCGTCCACGGGTCTGCGCGCTGCGATGTAGGGCGGCAGCGGCAGCTCGCCGAGCTCGGCAATCGCCTGGTCGAGCGCGGGACCGTGGAAGGAAAAGGAAAGCGTCACCTCGCCGCCCTCGCCCTTCGCCTCGACCACCGCGTCGAGCATGCCGAGCAGGCACACGCGCCCCTCGCCGCCGAAGCGGACGACGTCGCCCGGCTGCAGCTTGCGGGCCGGCTTGACGAATGCCTGCCAGCGCGAGCCGTCGAGGCGCATGTGCAGCGTCGCCTCGATCTTCGGCTTGGTACCGCCGCGCCCGATCCTGCGCCCGTGCAGCCGCGCCGGGATGACACGGGTGTCGTTGAACACGAGCAGGTCGCCGGACGCCAACAGACGCGGCAGGTCGAGGACGCCGCAATCCTCGAGCTCCGGTATCGCGCCGGGGCGCACCGCGAGCAATCGCGCCGCATCGCGCGGCTCCGCCGGACGCAGGGCGATGCGCTCCTGCGGAAGCTCGAAATCGAACAGGTCGACGCGCATTCTTTCCTGCCCGGCCGACCGGCCGCAACGCCCGGCGAGCCGCGGCGGCTGTTCCGCGGCTTTCGCCGTTCAATTCAGATCCGCCGCGACCTTCATCGAGACGATGCTGTCGGGATCGCGCACGGGCTCGCCGCGCTTGATCTTGTCGACGTTCTCCATGCCCTCGATCACCTTGCCCCAGACCGTGTACTGACGGTCCAGGAACGGTGCGTCCTCGAAGCAGATGAAGAACTGGCTGTCGCCGGAGTCCGGATTGGCGGCACGCGCCATCGAGGCGGTCCCGCGCTTGTGCGGCTCTGCGTTGAACTCGGCCTTCAGCTTCCGTCCGGACCCTCCGGTGCCTGTGCCGTGCGGACAGCCCGTCTGGGCCATGAAGCCGTCAATGACGCGGTGGAAGACGATGCCGTCATAAAAGCCCTGCCGTGCCAGTTCCTTGATGCGGGCAACATGGCCAGGCGCCAGGTCCGGACGCATCTCGATGACCACCCTGCCCTTGGTGGTTTCCATGATGAGGGTATTCTCGGGATCGGCGTACTGGGACATGGGAGGTCTCCTCGATGCGCGCTTCGATGTGGATCAATTGACGTCGGCAGCGATCCTGGCTCTGACGATCCGGTCGGGATTACTCACCATGCCGTTCTGCGCGACGCTACCCTTCTTGATCGCGTCGACATGCTCCATTCCCTCGATCACCTCTCCGAACGCGGTATACTGGCCGTTCAGATGCGGCGCCGGGGCAAACATGATGAAGAATTGGCTGTTCGCGCTGTCCGGATCGGACGTGCGCGCCATGCCGAGGACGCCGCGCTCGAAGGGTGTCCCGGTAAATTCGGCCTGCAAATCCGGATACTTCGAGCCGCCGGTGCCGGTTCCGGTCGGATCGCCGGTCTGCGCCATGAAGCCCTCGATGACCCGGTGGAACGGGACACCGTCGTAGAATCCTTCGCGCGTCAGCGTCTTTATCCGCTCGACATGAGCCGGCGCGAGGTCCGGCCTCAGACGGATCACCACCCTGCCCGACGGCACCTCCAGGATGAGCGTGTTCTCGGGATCGGAAGACTGGGCCTTGGCCGGAAGCGCAAGGAACAGGGCAGCGACGAGGATCGCCGCAGCGCGGGACATCATGCTCATGTCAGGGACCATCACAGGCTAGCGGACGAATGGATCGACCGTGCAGTTGCAGCCAGCCATGCTGGCGGGTCGTTCCGGCTTCCTCGTTGCGGAAAAGCCGTGCAGCGGCGAGCGGGTCGTTGACACCGTGATCGGCCGCACCGCCCGCATAGACGGAGGACTGCCCGATCATCACCGAACGTGCTGCCGGATCCTCGACGAGACCCGCCGCTGCCGACGTCCCGACCGCGTCTGCCGTGCCGACGCGGTTCCAGGTCGACGCATGGACCGCGGGCAAGCCGCGGTTGATCTCCACATAGGTGTCGGAAGCATCGAGCATGGCGAAGTGTATCGTCTCGACGATGACCGCGGGCATGGCAAGGCCGAGGGCGATCTGCACACCCCCTTCGAGTAAGCCTGAAGTCGGGATCATCCAAGGACTTCCTTCAGCCGCCGGGCGACGGCGGCCGGCACAAAGGCCGAGACATCGCCGCCCATGCCGGCGATCTGACGCACGAGACTGGCGGCAATGTGGCGGCAACCGGCCGAGGCGCCAAGAAAGACCGTATCTACGGCTGGAGCCATTGCGGCGTTCATACCGGCCATCTGCATCTCGTAGTCGAAATCGGTCGCATCCCTCAGGCCGCGGAAGATGACGGCCGCACCGGCCTCGCGCGCCGCATCGACCACAAGGCCGGAAAAGGTGACCACCCGCAGCTTCGCCCCGGCCGCGGCCACAAGCCCGGCCGCTTCCTGCTCGATCATGGCGCAGCGCTCGGCCGGCTCGAACAGCGGCGTCTTGCCATGATGGACGCCGACCGCGACCACCAGCATGTCCACCATGCGCGCCGCACGCCCGATGATGTCGAGGTGGCCGTTGGTGATGGGGTCGAACGAGCCGGAATAGAGACCGATGCGGATCATGGCGCGTGGATAGCCCGCCGGGCGCCGCCACACAAGCCGTGTCTGCCGGACCGTCTCGGCGGCTGCAGGTAACGGAATATTCAGGATGAACGAGACCTGAACGGCCGATTCGGCCTTCGTTCAGAATTGATCCCTATGATCGCCTTCAACAATCGGGCAAATCCGAAGAGCTGGGGCGTCAAGACATGAAGTTCATCAATCGCTATGCACCTGTGACCTTGTGCGCCATTGCCGGTATTCTCGCCTTCGCGATCGCGAACGAGCCCGGAGAGGCCGAGGCCTCGCGCGACGGGGCTATCACGCGCGATCTGCGCATGTCCATCCATGACCGTTCATCCGACGTGGCACGGCGCTGCCCGGAAGCGGTCTGGCCCAATCTGGCCGCCGAATGCATCCTGCACAGCGGCGCCGAGACCGCGACCCGCAGCATCCGGCGGATCGAGGTCGACGACCGGACGATCCGGCAGAAGCGCGAGGAGCTGTATCGCATCTCGATCGGCGGTTAGCGAGGCCCCGGCAAGCTCTCGCCGCCGCCCTCGACACCGGGACCGGTGTGGCCGCCGACCTGCTCGCCGGCATCCTCTTCCTCACTGATGCGCTGGACGGAGACCACCTCCTCATCCTTGGAGGTGTTGAAGACGATGACGCCCTGAGTGTTGCGCCCTGCGACACGAATTCCGTCCACCGGCACCCGGATGAGCTGGCCGCCATTGGTGACAAGCATGATCTGATCTGTCTCCTCCACCGGGAAGGAGGCGACCAGCGGGCCGTTGCGCTCATTGACGACCATGGCGACGATGCCCTTGCCGCCGCGTCCCGTCACCCGGTACTCGAAGGACGAGGTGCGCTTGCCGTAGCCGTTTGCCGAGACGGTCAGCACGAACTGTTCGGCAGCGCTCATCTCGGCGTAGCGGGCTTCGCCCAATTCGACGCCGTTGCCGGCCTCCGGCTCCCCCTCTTCCTGCGTCTCCTCGGCGACCTCGCCGGCGAGTGCGCGGCGCATCTTCAGGTAGGTCGAGCGTTCGGCCGGCGTCGCATCGAAATGCCGCAGCACGGTCATCGAGATGACGCTGTCGCCGTCGGCAAGCGCGATGCCGCGCACTCCCGTCGACTCCCGCCCCTTGAACACCCGCACCTCGGTGACCGGGAAGCGGATGCACTGGCCGCGGGCGGTGGTCAGCAGGATGTCGTCATCCTCCGAGCAGGTCCATACTCCGGCGATCGCATCGCCCTCGTCGAGACGCATTGCGATCTTGCCGTTGCGGTTGACCTGGACGAAATCGGACAGCTTGTTGCGACGCACCGTGCCGCGGTTCGTCGCGAACATCACGTCGAGCGAAGCCCAGCTCTCCTCGTCCTCGGGCAGCGGCAGCACCGTGGTGATCCGCTCATCTTCGGCCAGCGGCAGCAGGTTGACCAGCGCCTTGCCGCGCGCCTGCGGTGCGGCGACTGGCAGGCGCCAGACCTTCATCTTGTAGACCATGCCGCGTGAGGAAAAGAACAGAACCGGCGCATGGGTGGAGGCGACGAACAGCCGGGTGACGAAATCCTCGTCGCGCGTCGACATTCCGGACCGGCCCTTGCCGCCGCGGCGCTGCGCGCGGTAGGTGGACAAGGGCACCCGTTTGATGTAGCCGGCGTGACTGACCGTGACGACCATGTCCTCGCGCTGGATCAGATCTTCGTCCTCGAAATCGCTTTCCGCCTCGACGATCTCGGTGCGCCGGGGCGTTCCGAACTCCTCTTTCAGAGCGGTCAGTTCGGCCCGGACGATGGACTGGATGCGGGAGCGCGAGCGCAGGATGTCGAGATAGTCGGCGATCGACTCGCCGAGCTTGTGCAGTTCGTCGCCAATCTCGTCGCGCCCGAGCGCTGTCAGCCTCTGCAAGCGCAGATCGAGTATCGCCCGTGCTTGCTCCTCGGACAGCCGGTAGGTGCCGTCCTCATTGAGGCGATGACGTGGATCGGCGATCAGCTCGATAAGCGGTGCCATGTCTCTCGCCGGCCAGTCGCGCGCCATCAGCGCTTCGCGCGCGGTTGCCGGATCCGGAGCGGTGCGGATCAGGTGGATCACGTCGTCGATGTTGGCGACCGCAATCGCCAGACCGACCAGCACGTGGGCGCGATCGCGGGCCTTGGCCAGCAGGAACTTGGTTCGGCGGCCGACCACTTCCTCCCGAAAGGTGACGAAGGCCTGGATCATGTCGAGGAGCGACATCTGCTCCGGCCGACCGCCGTTCAGTGCCACCATGTTGACGCCGAAGCTGGTCTGCAGTGGCGAGTACCGGTAAAGCTGGTTCAGCACGACATCAGCCATCGCATCGCGCTTCAGCTCGATCACCACCCGCATGCCCTGGCGGTCGGACTCGTCGCGTATGTCCGAGATGCCCTCGACGCGTTTGTCGCGAACCAGCTCGGCGATCTTCTCGATCATCGTCGCCTTGTTCACCAGATACGGGATTTCGGTGATAACCAGAGCCTCGCGCTCCTTGCGCACCGTCTCGGTGTGGACACGGCCGCGCATCACGATCGAGCCGCGCCCGGTGGTGTAGGCCTGTCGAATGCCGCCGCGACCGAGAATGATGCCTGCAGTCGGAAAATCCGGTCCCGGGACGAGCTCGCTCAGCCGCTCGAAATCGAGCGCAGGATCCTCCATCCAGGCGATGCAGGCATCGACAATCTCGCTAAGATTGTGCGGCGGGATGTTGGTCGCCATGCCAACGGCAATGCCGCCAGCGCCATTGACCAGCAGGTTGGGGAAACGCGCCGGAAGGACGGTCGGCTCGCGCTCGGAATTGTCGTAGTTGTCCTGGAAGTCGACCGTGTCCTTGTCGATGTCTTCCAGCATTGCCTGGGCAACCTTGGCGAGGCGCACCTCGGTGTATCGCATCGCCGCCGGCGGATCGCCGTCGATGGAGCCGAAATTGCCCTGCCCGTCGAGCAGCGGCAGGCGCATCGAGAAATCCTGCGCCATGCGAACGAGCGCGTCGTAGATCGACTGGTCGCCGTGCGGGTGATACTTGCCGATGACGTCACCGACGACGCGAGCCGACTTCCGGTACGGCTTGTTCCATTCGTAGCCGTTCTCGTGCATCGAGTAGAGGATGCGCCGATGTACCGGCTTCAGGCCATCGCGAACATCCGGCAGCGCGCGGCTGACGATCACGCTCATCGCGTAATCGAGATAGCTGCGGCGCATCTCGTCGGTGATCGAGACCGGGCGAATGTCGCTGGGCGCGCCCGGCAGTCCTTCGCCGGACGGGGGAAGCTCTGACTCTGCCAAGGTGTTCTCTTCCGGAGGGTTCCGAGGAACCTTTTTCTTACCCGATTCCGGGCCGTTCGGGCAAACCCGGCGGGCGGCTTTGCACAGACGAATTCTATCGAAAAATCAGGCGATTATGAGGCGGGTTGGAGAGGAATACCGGCACCGCTGCGGCGCCGTCGGCCAGCGGCACGCCCCACAGCGGCTTGCCGGCCCGCCAGCGAGGGACCAGACTCCGCGCAGGTGTGCGCGCGGCCCCTTGCCGTCCGGGGTTGGACATGAGCCTTGAAAGCCTGATCGCGGCCTTCGTCACGCTGTTCGTGATCATAGATCCGGTCGGCATTGCGCCGATCTTCCTCGCCCTCACCGGTGACCGGACACCCGCCGGGCGCCGGCGGGTCGCGCTGCGGGCCGTCCTGATCGCGGCGGCAGTGCTGATCCTGTTCGCGCTGGTCGGCCGCTGGCTGCTCGGGGCCATGGGCATAACGCTTGCCGCCTTCCGCGTCGCGGGCGGACTGCTGTTGTTCTGGATCAGCTTCGAGATGGTGTTCGAAAGGCGTCAGCAGCGCAAATCCACCACGGCCGAACGCTCGGTTGCCGAAGAGGCCCACGACGACGTCGCCGCCGTGCCACTGGCCGTTCCCCTGCTGGCCGGGCCGGGAGCCATCACTGCGGTAATTCTGCTCGCCGCCCCGGCAGGTAGCGATGCCGTCAGACTTGCCCTTGTCGTCGGCGTCGTGCTGGCGGTGCTTGCGGCCACGCTGGCGGTGCTTCTGGTGGCGGTGCCCCTCGACCGGATCATGGGCAACACCGTGCGGATGGTGGTCACGCGCCTGCTCGGCGTGGTTCTGGCTGCGCTGGCGGTTCAGTTCGTCGCGGATGGTGTCCTCGCCCTGGCGGGAACGACCTGAGCGAACACCTGCGGAGGAACTGCGACATTCGGCTCGCCCTCCGGTTGATCCAGGTCAAGAGGCTGCGTCCGGTCCCGATTAGGCTTGTTCCAGTGGAGACGCCGCCCGAATGCCCGCGCGGAATGCACATGGCGCGCGAGCCGGTACCGCGGGGCCAGCGGAGTGCGGCGAACGCGAACGAGGCACGCCATGAAGAGACTCCTGCATATCGCAACGACGACAGCCGTAGCGTTGGTCTGCGCCGTATCCCTCGCGACCGCAGAGGACTTGCGCGAGCAGGCACTCGAGGTGTTCAGGCCGCTGCCCTCGACCATTCCGGCGGTCAAGGACAATCGCATCACCACGGAAAAGATCGAACTCGGCAAGGCTCTGTTCTTCGACCCGCGCCTGTCGGCGAGCGGCGTCTTCAGTTGCAACTCGTGCCACAACCTTGCGACCGGCGGTGACGACAACCTCGAAACGTCGATCGGGCACGGCTGGCAGCGGGGACCGCGCAACGCGCCGACGGTGCTGAATGCCGTTCTCAACGAGGCTCAGTTCTGGGACGGCCGCGCGGAAGACCTCAAGGCGCAGGCGAAGGGCCCCGTCCAGGCCAGCGTCGAAATGGCCAATACGCCCGACCAGGTCGTCGCCACGCTCAAGTCGATGCCGCTCTACGTGGCATGGTTCGAAGCGGCATTCCCCGACGAGGACGATCCGGTCACCTTCGACAACATGGCCAAGGCAATCGAGGCATTCGAGGCCACCCTGATCACGCCCGCGCCGTTCGATGCCTATCTCAACGGTGACGACGCGGCGCTCACCGACCTCGAGAAGCGGGGCCTCGCCCTGTTCATGGACAAGGGCTGCGCGGCCTGTCACAGCGGCGTCAATGTCGGCGGGCACGGCTACTATCCGTTCGGCCTGATCGAAAAGCCGGGTGCGGACATCCTGCCGGAGAATGACCGGGGCCGGTTCGAGGTTACCAAGACCGTCGACGACTCCTACGTGTTTCGCGCCTCGCCGCTGCGCAACATCGCGGTCACGGCCCCCTACTTCCACTCGGGACGTGTCTGGGACCTTGGCGTGGCTGTCGCAATCATGGGGACCGCGCAGCTCGGCGAGGAACTGGACGATGAGGAAGTCGAGGCGATCGTCGCCTTTCTCGGTTCGCTGACCGGAACGATGCCCGCCATCGCCTATCCCGTCCTTCCGCCGGAAACGGCCACGACGCCCCGGCCGCGAGCCGAACTCCAGTAGGCAGGACCTGGCGGTCCCGAGATCGGCGACTGACCTGACCCGACGCCCGGATCCACCGGGCGTCGGTCGCGCTGTACCGGCAGGGACGCCGCCGGTGCACCGATCCTACAGCTCGACGATCCGTCCCTCGCGCAAGGTGACGCGGCGGTCCATGCGCGCCGCAAAGTCGAGATTGTGGGTGGCAATCAGTGCCGCCAGTCCGGTTCCGTGGGCGAGTTTCAGCAGCATTGCGAAGACATGTTCGGCAGTATCCGGGTCGAGATTGCCGGTCGGTTCGTCGGCAAGCAGGATCCGCGGCGCGTTGGCGACCGCACGCGCGATCGCCACGCGTTGCTGCTCACCTCCGGACAGTTCGCCCGGCCGATGCATGGCGCGCTCGCCGAGCCCCAGGAACGCCAGAAGCTCGGCCGCACGACGCTTCGCCTCGGTCTTGTCGAGACCAGCGATCAGCTGCGGCAGGACGACGTTTTCCAGCGCGGTGAACTCCGGCAGAAGGTGATGGAACTGATAGACGAAGCCGATGGCGCTGCGCCTCAGCGCCGTACGCCGACCGTCATCGAGCCCGGTCGTATCGCTGCCACCGACATAGACGGAGCCCTCGTCAGGTCGCTCCAGCAACCCGGCCACGTGCAACAATGTCGACTTGCCGGCACCCGACGGGCCGACGAGCCCGACGATCTCGCCGGGCGAGACCACGAGATCGACGCCGCGCAGAACCTCGAGCCTCGTCTTACCCTGGCTGTAGGACCGCGTGACCCCGGCGAGTACCAGCGCATCGGGGTCGCGGAACGGCCGGTCGATCAGCGGATCTGCCGCGGCTTCTGACTCGCTGCCCTGGTGCAAATCGACCATCGGCTACTCGTAGCGCAGCGCTTCTACCGGGTCGAGACGGGCGGCCCGCCAAGAAGGGTAGAGCGTCGCCAGGAACGACAGGACCAGCGCCATGACCACGACCGCAATGACCTCGCGGGCGTCCATTTCGGCGGGCAGACGGCTCAGATAGTAGAGTTCCGGCGAAAACAACTCGGTTCCGGTGAGACGGGACAGGCCCTGGCGGATCGACTCGACATTCCAGCAGATCACCATGCCGAGCATCAGCCCGGCGAAGGTGCCGACGAAGCCGATCGAGGCACCCGTGATCAGAAACACGCGCATCACCGCGCCGCGCGTCGCCCCCATGGTGCGCAGAATGGCAATGTCGTGGCCCTTGTCCTTCACCAGCATGATGAGGCCCGAGACGATGTTCAGCGCGGCGACCAGGACGATCATGGTCAGGATCAGGAACATGACATTGCGTTCAACCTCGAGGGCCGAGAAGAAGGTCTGGTTGCGCTGGCGCCAGTCCGACACGAAGATCGGCCGGTCGATCACCTCGTCGAGCGAACGACGAAGGGCGTCGACATGATCGGGATTGTCGATCATCACCTCGACGCCGGTGGCCATACCGTCCATGTTGAAGTATGCCTGCGCCTCCTCGAACGGCATGAAGATGAAGGCGCCGTCGTACTCGGACATGCCGATCTCGAAGACAGCTACGACAGGATAGGCCTTGATCCGCGGCGTCGTGCCAAACGGTGTTGCGGCGCCGCGTGGCGAGATCAGCGTCAGCCTGTCGCCGGCGCTCAAGCCGAGCCGCTCGGCAAGGCGGGCACCGACCGCAATCCCCTCGCCCTTGTCGAAGCCTTCGAGCGTGCCCTGAAGGACGTTGCGGGCGACACTGCCGAGCTGCTGCAGATCCGCCTCCCGCATTCCACGGACCAGCGCCCCGAATCCGCCGAGCGGCGAGGAGGCGAGCGCTTGTCCCTCGACGAAGGGGAAGGACAGGCGCACTCCCGGAATGGTCTCGATCGCCGCGTCGACTGCCTCGTAATCGACGAAGGGGGTATCGTAGCCCTGAACGACGGCGTGGCCGTTCAGTCCGAGGATCTTGTCCATGAGTTCAGTGCGGAAGCCGTTCATCACCGCCATCACCACGATCAGCGTGGCGACGCCCAGCATGATGCCGAGAAACGAGAACCCGGCGATGACCGAAATGAAGCCGGCCCTGCGCTGAGCGCGCAGATAGCGAAGCGCCAGGAGCCACTCGAACCCGGCAAACGGGCGCGTACCGGCGACGGCGCGGTCGGTCATGTTCGAGCCCCTCCGGTCCGTGCCGCTGCCATCTGCGCCGTCCGCCACTCACCCGCCGCAGTCATCCCGGCTTTCCGCTGCACTCCGGCCGCGATGATTTGGTGACATTGCGGCCAAGCGAGCGGCATCAACTCCCCTGCCCACTTCACCCCGCCAGTCGCGCGAGCGCCGATTCGGCCGACAGCGCGTGCCGCTCGCCGGTTGCGCGCCTCTTGATCTCGACGGTTCCCTCGGCGAGTCCCTTGGGCCCAACGATGAGTTGCCAGGGTAGGCCGATGACATCCATGGTCGCGAACTTCGCCCCGGCCCGCTCGTCGGTATCGTCGTAGAGCACGTCGCGACCGGCCGCCCGCAACTTGTCGTACAGGTCACCGCAAGCCGTATCGGTCATCGGATCCCCCGCCTTGAGGTTGATCAGGCCGACATCGAACGGCGCGACGGAATCGGGCCAGACGATTCCAGCCTCGTCATGACTGGCCTCGATGATGGCGGCGACAAGGCGTGTCGGTCCGATTCCGTAGGAACCCATGTGGACAGGCCGCTCCACCCCGTCCGGGCCGGCAATGACGGCCTTCATCGGCTCGGAGTACTTGGTGCCGAAATAGAAGATGTGACCGACCTCGATACCGCGGGCCGAGATGCGCCGCTCGGCCGGGACTTCCGCCTCGAAGCGGGTCGGCTCGTGCTTCTCGTCCGTCGCGGCATAGAAGGAGAGCCATTCGCTGACGATCGGCGACAGATCCGAGTCGAAATCGGTATCCTCGGCCGGAATCGGCAGATCGAGCAGCGCCTTGTCGCAGAACACCTCGCTCTCGCCTGTCCTGGCGAGGATGATGAATTCGTGGCTCATGTCGCCACCGATCGGACCTGATTCCGCCACCATGGGGATCGCCTTCAGGCCAAGGCGGGCAAAAGTGCGCAGATAGGCGACAAACATGCGGTTGTAGGAGGCCCGCGCGCCTTCCTGGTCGAGATCGAAGGAATAGGCGTCCTTCATCAGGAATTCGCGTGAACGCATCACGCCGAAGCGCGGCCGCACCTCGTCACGGAACTTCCACTGGATATGATAGAGGTTCAGCGGCAGGTCGCGGTAACTCCTGACATAGGCGCGGAAAATCTCGGTAATCATCTCCTCATTGGTCGGCCCGAACAGCATTTCGCGCTCGTGCCGGTCCTGGATACGCAGCATCTCCTTGCCGTAATCGTCGTAGCGGCCGCTCTCGCGCCAGAGGTCGGCGGACTGGATGGTCGGCATCAGGAGCTCGATCGCGCCGGCGCGGTTTTGTTCTTCGCGAACCACCTGCTCGACCTTGCGCAGAACCTTGAGTCCGATCGGCAGCCAGGCATATATGCCGGCGGCTTCCTGTCGGATCATGCCTGTGCGCAGCATCAGGCGATGCGAGACGATCTCCGCCTCTTTGGGGGTTTCCTTCAATATCGGCAGGAAATAGCGGGAGAGGCGCATGGAGTTCGGCACCTTGTCGTTGGCGATCGTCGGGCGACACAAAGCGCATTGACGGGCAAAACACAAGGGCGAGTCAGGGACTGCCAATCCAGTCGCCCGAGCGTCGCTCCGTTCGGATGTCGAACATGCCGGCGACTTTGCGGACATATGGTCCGGCAAACGTGTCGCATCGAGAAGCATATTGCAACGTTGCCGCGGGCCTGTAATATCGCTGCATAAAAAAGAGGCCCACTGCCCATGATGTCTTGCAGCAGCAAGGCACAACGGTCCAGGTCTCGGGAGGAACGCAACATGCCGGTACGCCGAAAACGGCGGCCGCCGTTGTGTCGTAGGTTTGGTTGAGGTCGCCCGACCGACGGATATTCGATGACTGAGAAGCAAGGCGTCGCCTTGCTTTTTTTGTTTTGCCGCGGGCCGTTCCTGCCTTGCGGCGTGATGCCTCGGATCAGCTGCACCGGACTGCGAACCGGCTCTACGCAGAACTCGCGTCGCAACAGAGGGTCAGAGCGGCACCGAAAAGTCCGGCAGGAAGGGGATATCGTCGAGCGTGACGCCGAGGACTGCGACGACGAACCACAGCAGGAAGAAGATCACGCCCGAAACGACGGTCGTTGCAAGAACCTTGCGCATCAGCTGTGGGTTCATGGGTGCGCTCGCGGCCGAGCCCGGCACCACGTCGTTCGCCTCCTCCTGCGTGCGCACCCCCCACGGCAGGATGGCGAACAGCACGATCCACCAGATGACCAGATAGATCGCGAGCGCGCTGAGCAGCGTCATGGTGTCTTGCCGTCCGATCAGGCCTGCTCAAGTTCGACCAGCGTCCCACAGAAGTCCTTGGGATGAAGGAACAGAACCGGCTTGCCGTGGGCGCCGATGCGCGGTTCGCCGCCGCCGAGAACACGGGCGCCCTCGCCGATCAACCGGTCGCGGGCCGCCAGTATGTCTTCCACCTCGTAGCACAGATGGTGAATTCCGCCGTCGGGATTGCGGTCCAGGAACCGCGCGATGGGGGAATCCTCGCCGAGTGGCTCGAGCAGCTCGATCTTGGTGTTGGGAAGCTCGACGAAGACGGTGGTGACGCCGTGATCGGGCTGGGGCACGGCGTCGGACACCCGGCCACCCAGCGTGTCTCGATAGACTGCTGTCGCCGCTGCGAGATCCTTCACTGCGATCGCCACGTGATTGAGACGCCCGATCATGCCGACCTCCTCCGCTGCAAGCCTACGCCGCTCATACCTCGAGCACGAACACGTGGCAAATCGGCTTCTTGCCCCACTTGGCCTGAACCGAATTTCGGACCGTGCGCCGCAGCGTCTCAGCCAGCGCCTCGGGATCGCGCCGGCGGGCGCGGGGCAGGCTGTCGAGCGCGGCATCCACACTGTCCGCAACGAGCTCGAAGAAGGCTTCTCCGTCGCCGGTGCGCTCCGGAAGGCCGATCAGCTCGATCTGCGGATCGGACGCGATCTCGCCGCGCTCGTCGATTGCCACGCCAATTCCGACAAACCCCGCAAAAGCGAGCTTGCGGCGCTCACGGATCGCCTCGGCATCCGCCCGGATGATGACCCGACCGTCCTTGTAGAGCCTGCCTACCGGTGCTTCGTCGATGATCCCGGCAGGACCAGGGGCGAGCTGCACCATGTCGCCGTTGTATGCGACGATCACCCGCTCGACGCCCATCGAACGGGCCAGTTTCGCGTGCTCGTGCAGATGCAGTGCCTCCCCGTGCACCGGGACGGCCGCGCGCGGCTTCACCCAGGCATACATGTCACGCAATTCGTCGGACCGCGGATGGCCGGACACGTGCACGAGATGGGTCCGGTCGGTAACCACCTCGATCCCTGCCTTGACGAGCGCATTGACCACCGCTCCGACCTCCCGTTCGTTGCCGGGTATCGTGCGGGCCGAATAGACGACCATGTCGCCGCGCGCCAATTCGATTGTCGGATGATTGCCACCGGCGATCCGCGTCAGGGCGGCACGTGGCTCACCCTGGCTGCCGGTGCACAGGACCACCACCTTGTCGCGCGGCAGGCGCTGATAGCCATCCTCGCCGAGGAAGGCCGGCAGACCGTCGAGCAGACCGAGTTCGCGCGCAACCGCGATCACCCGCTTCATCGCCCGTCCGACGACGACGACCTGCCGGTCGGCGGCGAGCGCCGCCTCACCGACCGAGCGGATCCGGGCGACATTGGATGCGAATGCCGTGACCGCGACACGGTTCTCCGCTGCCTTGATGATCTCGCCCAGGGACCTGGCAACGTCGCCCTCGCCTGGCGAGCGACCGTCCCGGATCACATTGGTGGAATCGCACACAAGCGCGTCGACGCCCTCGGCGCCCAGCGCGACGAAGGGCGCCGGGTCGAACGGAACGCCGACGACCGGCTGCGGATCGACCTTCCAGTCGGCCGTATGCAGCACGGTGCCGGCAGGCGTGCGGATCACGACCGAATTCGGCTCGGGAATGGAATGTGTGACGGAGATCAGCTCGATATCGAAGGGTCCTACCGCGAACCGACCACCGAGCGGCACCACCTCCACCGGAATTTCGGCCGCACCATGTTCCTCGGCAAGCTTTGCGGCCAGCAGCCCCGCCGTGAATGGCGTCGCGTAGACCGGTACCCGCAGGCGCGGCCACAGCTCGGCGAGCGCGCCGAAATGGTCCTCGTGTGCATGGGTGAGCAGGATGCCGACCAGATCCGCGCGTTCGGCCTCGATGAAGGCGATGTCCGGCAGGATCAGGTCGATGCCGGGGAGATGCTCCTCGGCCGCAAAGCTGACGCCACAGTCCACCATCAGCCATTTGCGACCGCGTGATGTACCGTAGCCGTAGAGGGCGAGATTCATGCCGATCTCGCCAACACCACCAAGCGGCAGGAAGACCAGATCCGTCTTGCTCGCCATCGCGATCCTCACGACGTCGTGCCAAGCGATGCGACGGTCCCGAAATGCACCTCACCGGCTGCGATGCTGATGCGCTCACCCGCCTCGGTCGCCACAACCAGGCATCCATCCTCATTCAGCGTTTCAAACGTCCCGCGCACGATCCGCTCGCCGACCCGCACTGCCACGGAGCCGCCGAGTCCAGCAGCCCGGTCGAGCCAGTCCGCCCGAACCGCCGCCAGCCCCCTGCCCCCGTCCCACTGGGCATGACGTACGACCCAGGCGTCGGAGAGGGCAGCGAACACCGCACCCGCATCGGCCTCGATACCCAGGTCGGCGAGGCTCGTGGCGGGATAGGGAACATCGACCGGTGATGCCGCGACATTGACGCCAATACCGATCACGATGGCCGTAACCCCGCCGGGCAAAGCCTCGGATTCGAGCATGATCCCGGCAAGCTTGGCGCCACCGGCCAGAACGTCGTTCGGCCACTTCAGCTCGAATCGTGTCCCGCCCGGCGCCTCAGCACCGTCGAGTGCCGTTGCGGTCGAAAGTCGCGGTGCGATCCGGCTAAGGGCATCGGACAACGCCAGTCCCGCGACGAACCCGAGGCTCGCTGCTGCAGCGATCTGTACCGGACCGACCAGCAGGAGACTGGCACCGAGATTGCCCACCGGTGTCTGCCAGGTCCGGCCGCGCCTCCCCCGTCCCTTCCACTGATGCGCAGTGACAACCCACAACCGGCCGGGATCGCCGGCCCGGGCCCGCACAAGCGCCTCGTCGTTGGTCGATCCGATGCTGTCGAACGCTGCGAGGCGGTATCCGGCGGCCGCCGCGGCCGCGCCGAGCACGAACCGCATCGTCAGAACAGCGACCGGGCGGCGGTTCCGGCTATGGCGACGAGCGGCGCTGGATAAAGGCAGTAGATCAGCATGGCGAAGCCTGAAACGCCGAGGACCGCCTTGAGTTCGCCGCCCATCGGCTCGAACCGGGCGACCGGCTCGTCAAAGTACATGATCTTGACAATGCGCAGATAGTAATAGGCGCCGACAACGCTGGTCAGCACGCCAATGACCGCAAGCGCGTAGAGCTCGGCCTCGATCGCAGCCAGAAAAACGTAGAACTTGGCAAAGAATCCGGCGAGCGGCGGAATGCCCGCGAGCGAGAAGAACAGCATCGCCAGCATGAACGCGGCAAAGCCATTGTTGCGCGACAAACCGGCAAGATCATCGATGGTCTCGACCGTCGTGTCGCCGCGCCGCATCGCCAGGATGAAGGCGAACGTCCCGAGCGACATGACGATGTAGATCGCCATGTAGATGATGACGCCGCGCACGCCCGCCTCGCTGCCCGCAGCCAGCCCTACCAGCGCGTAGCCCATGTTGGCGATCGAGGAATAGGCCATCAGCCGCTTGATATTGCGCTGGCCGATGGCGGCGAAGGCACCGAGTGCCATGGAGGCGATCGATAGGAAGACAATGATCTGCTTCCACTCGCCGGTCAGCGCCGGAAAACCTTCTATGACTACGCGCACCATGAGGGCCATCGCCGCGACCTTCGGTGCGGCCGAGAAGAAGGCCGTGACGGGTGTCGGCGCGCCCTCGTAGACATCGGGAGTCCACATGTGGAATGGCACGGCCGAGATCTTGAAGGCAAGTCCGGCGAGTACGAACACGAGGCCGAAGATCAGACCGACGGAGGCGCCGGTGGCGGCGACCGAACCCGCAATCCCGGTGAAGGAGACGGTTCCGGTGAACCCGTAGATCAGCGAGGCGCCGTAGAGCAGCATCCCCGACGACAATGCCCCGAGCACGAAGTACTTGAGGCCTGCCTCGGTCGAACGCACGGAATCGCGCTGGATGGCGGCAATGACGTAGAGCGACAGGCTTTGCAGCTCGAGCCCGAGATAGAGCGCGATCAGGTCGTTGGCCGACACCATGACGAACATGCCGCAGGTCGCGAGCACCATCAGCACCGGATACTCGAACCGGGTCAGATGGCCGTAGCGCATGTAATCGACCGACAGCAGGATCGCGACCGCTGACCCGATGGCCACGAGCGTCTTCATCAGCCTTGCGAAGGGATCGAGGACAAAGGAACCGCCGAACAGCGCCGCGCCGTCGGCCGGCACAAGCCAGACGAGAATGCCCGCCGCAATCAGAAGTGCCATCGACAGCCCGGCGGTTATCGACGAGTTCTTGTCGTTGCGGAACACGCCGATCATCAGCGCCACCATGGCGCCAACGGCCAGCAGGATCTCCGGCGCGGCTGGCAGGAGGGTGGGGATCGTCAGGTCCGGCTGCATGGCTGCTCCCTCACTCGGCCAGGGCGGCGAGGCGCGAGGCCTGGTCGAGCGCGGCGTGGTACTGGCTTACCAGGTTGTCGACGGAAACGGCGGTGGCATCGAAGATCGGCATGGGATAGATGCCGAACAGGATGGTCAAGGCGACGAGCGGCGCAAGGATCGCGATCTCGCGTCGGGTGAGATCGCGGATTGGCTTCAGGCTCTCCTTGTCGAGCTTGCCGAAAATGACCCTGCGATAGAGCCAGAGCGCATAGCCGGCGGAGAAGATGATGCCGCTGGTGGCGAATACGGCAACCCAGCTGTTGACCTGGAAGGCCGCCAGCAGCGTCAGGAACTCGCCGATGAAGCCCGATGTACCCGGCAGGCCGACATTGGCCATCGTGAAGACCATGAACGCGGCCGCGTAGAGCGGCATCCGGTTGACCAGCCCGCCATAGGCGGCGATCTCGCGCGTGTGCATCCGGTCGTAGACGACACCGACGCACAGGAACAGCGCGCCGGACACGATGCCGTGCGACAGCATCTGGAACAGCCCCCCCTGGATGCCCTGCACCGAGCCGGTGAAGATGCCCATGGTGACGAAGCCCATGTGCGCCACCGAGGAGTAGGCGATCAGCTTCTTGATGTCGGTCTGCACCAGCGCGACCAGCGAGGTATAGATGATCGCCACCACCGACAGGGTGAACACGAACGGCGCGAACATCTCCGATGCTTCGGGGAACATCGGCAGCGAGAATCGCAGGAAGCCGTATCCGCCCATCTTCAGCAGGATGCCGGCGAGGATCACCGACCCCGCGGTCGGTGCCTCGACATGGGCGTCGGGAAGCCACGTGTGGACCGGCCACATCGGCATCTTGACCGCAAAGGAGGCGAAGAAGGCGAGCCAGAGCCATGGCTGCATTGCCGACGAGAAGGAATGAGTCATCAGGGTCGGGATGTCGGTCGTCCCGGCCTGCCAGTACATCGCCATGATGGCCAGGAGCATCAGCACCGAGCCGGCCAGCGTGTAAAGGAAGAACTTGAAGCTTGCATAGATGCGCCGCTTGCCGCCCCAAACCCCGATGATCAGGAACATCGGGATCAGCCCGCCCTCGAAGAACAGGTAGAAGAGTACCAGATCGAGTGCGCAGAAAACGCCGATCATCAGCGTTTCGAGCACGAGAAAGGCGATCATGTACTCCTTGACGCGGACCGTCACCGACTGCCAGCTCGCCAGGATGCAGAACGGCATCAGGAAGGTGGTCAGGATGACGAACAGCATCGAGATGCCGTCGACACCCATGTGGTAGGTGATCGTGCCGCCGAGCCACTCGTGCTTCTCGACGAACTGGAAGGCCGACGTGTCCGGATCGAAATAGATCCAGATCAGCAGCGACAGCAGGAAGGTGATGAAGGTCGTCCACAGCGCCACGAAGCGGGCATTGCGCACGGCCGTCTCGTCCTCGCCACGAATGGCGAAGATGAACAGTGCCCCGACGATCGGCAGGAACGTGACCAGCGAGAGCAACGGCCAACCAGACATCAGCGGACGCCCCCCGCGAACATGTACCAGGTGATCAGGGCCGTCACCCCGATCAGCATGGCAAAGGCATAGTGGTAGAGGTAGCCGGTCTGGAGTCGGACCACCTTGCGGGTCACGTCGAGCACGCGCGCCGAGATGCCGTCAGGACCGAATCCGTCGATCAGCCAGCCATCGCCCTTCTTCCACAGGAAACGGCCGACCCATTTCGTGGGCCGCACGAACAGAAAGTCGTAGATCTCGTCGAAGTACCACTTGTTGAGAAGGAAGCGGTACAGGACGTCAAACTGGCGCGCGAGCGCGCCCGGCGTTGCCGGACTGACGACGTAGAAATACCAGGCCAGGCCGAGGCCGAGGAGCATCGCCACGGTCGGCGTCCAGACGATCAGCGCCGGCACCTCGTGCATGTCGTGCAGGATGTGGTTCTCCTCCGACAGGTAGAGTGCGCCACGCCAGAACGCCTCATATCCCTCGCCCATGAACAGGGATTTGAAGGCGAGGCCCGCACCCAAGGCGCCGACGGCCAGCACCGCAAGCGGAACCAGCATGACCGGCGGCGACTCGTGGACATGATGCAGCACGTCGGACGGCGCGCGCGACTTGCCGTGGAACGTCATGAAGATCAGTCGCCATGAATAGAATGCCGTCAGCAGCGCGGCGAAGGTGGTCAGTCCGAAGGCATAGCCAGCCATCGGGTTGTGGCCGACATAGGTCGCCTCGATGATCGCATCCTTCGACACCCAGCCGGCGGTCAACGGGAAGCCCGTCAGCGCCAGCGTTCCGATGATCATCATCCAGTAGGTGAAGGGGATCAGTTTCCTGAGACCGCCCATCCGGCGCATGTCCTGCTCATCGGACATTGCATGGATCACCGAGCCTGATCCGAGGAACAGCAAAGCCTTGAAGAAGGCATGGGTGAACAGGTGGAAGATGCCGATCGAATAGGCGCCCACGCCGAGCGCGGCGAACATGTAGCCGAGCTGCGAGCAGGTCGAATAGGCGATCACCCGCTTGATGTCGTTCTGGACGAGCCCGACTGTCGCCGCGAAGAATGCCGTGGTCGCTCCGACGAAGGTGACGACCGTCAGCGCCGTCTCCGACAGCTCGAACATCGGCGACAGACGGGCGACCATGAAGACACCGGCCGTCACCATCGTCGCCGCGTGGATCAGCGCCGAAACCGGCGTCGGACCCTCCATGGCGTCCGGCAGCCAGGTGTGCAGCAGGAACTGCGCCGACTTGCCCATCGCGCCCATGAACAGCAGGAGACACATGACGGTCAGCGCGTCGATGTCGGCCCCGAAGATGTGGATGGTTCGACCGGTTGCGTCAGCGGCGTTGGCAAAGACGGCGTCGAAGGAGATCGAGCCGTAGATCATGAACACGCCGAAGATGCCCAGCGCAAAGCCGAAATCGCCGACGCGATTGACCACAAACGCCTTGATCGCCGCGGCGTTCGCCGAGGGCCGCTGATACCAGAAGCCGATCAGCAGATACGAGGCGAGGCCGACGCCTTCCCAGCCAAAGAACATCTGCAGGAAGTTGTCAGCCGTCACCAGCATCAGCATGGCGAAGGTGAACAGCGATAGATACGCGAAGAACCTCGGCCGATGCGGGTCGTGCGACATGTAGCCGATCGAGTACATGTGGACGAGCGCCGAGACGGTGGTGACCACCACCAGCATGACGACCGTCAGCGTGTCGATCCGGAAGGCCCACTCCGCCGTCAGCGACCCCGACACGACCCATGGCAGGACCTGCACGCGGGCATCGTTGCCGTTGATGCCGACATCGACGAAGGATACCCAGGAGAGGATCGCCGAGACGATGAGACAGCCCGTGGTGATCAGTTCGGCGGCACGCGATCCCTCGGCCGCCTCGTGATGGTCGTGGTGCCCGCCATGCCCATCACCGTGATAGGGCGCACCAGCATGTCCGCCCCCATGTCCGGAATGCATATCGATCCCGGCAGGATGGCGCTTGCGCGCACCCAGGAGCGTGATCAGTCCGGCGAGGATCGCACCGATCAGCGGCAGGAAGACGATCGCCGAATACATCCCGGCCTCAGCCCTTCATCATGTTGATGTCCTCGACCTCGATCGAGCCGCGGTTGCGGAAGAAGACGACCAGGATCGCCAGGCCGATGGCGGCCTCGGCAGCGGCGACAGTGAGGACGAGAAGCGCGAAGACCTGGCCGACGAGATCGCCGAGATGCGCCGAAAACGCCACCAGGTTGATATTGACCGCGAGCAGCATCAGCTCGACCGACATCAGGATGACGATGACGTTCTTGCGATTGATGAAGATGCCGAAGATGCCGATCGTGAACAGGATCGCGGCGACGGCCAGGTAGTTGGAGAGATCGACTGCCATCCTCAAAGCCCCTTGCCGCTCTCGACCCGGCGGACCTCGATGGCGGCCTCGCGGGTGCGCCCGACCTGGGCGGCGATCGACTGGCGCTTGACGTTCTCCTTGTGGCGCAGCGTCAGCACAATCGCGCCGACCATCGCGACCAGCAGAACGAGCCCGGACAGCTGGAAGAAGAAGACGTAGCGCGTGTAGAGGACGAGGCCCAGTGCCTCGATGTTGCTCGTCTCCGTGGGCACGGGAATCGGTGCAGTGGCCGTCGCCGTGATATCGGGGCTTATCACCCATCCGCCGACAACCAGCAGCAGCTCGACCAGCAGGATCAGCCCGATCAGCCCGCCGACCGGCAGATAATCGAGGAAGCCCTCGCGCAGCTGAACGAAATCGACGTCCAGCATCATGACCACGAAAAGGAACAGCACCATCACCGCGCCGACATAGACGACGAGCAGGATCAGCGCCAGGAACTCGGCCCCGAGCAGCAGGAACAGGCCGGCAGCGTTGAAGAAGGCGAGAATCAGGAACAGCACCGAGTGGACCGGATTGCGCGACCCGATCACCATGACCGCAGAGGCAATCATCACCGCTGCGAACAGGTAGAAGAAGGCTGTCGCAAGGATCATGTCAGGATGGTCCCCCGGGGGAAGGCGACAGGCCGGAACTCCGGCGCTGCGGCCTCTATAGAACGGTTCCCGATACGCGTCTACCGACGCCGGGACATGTGGATTTCGGTCTCAGCGATAGGGTGCGTCGAGCTCGATGCTGCGGGCGATCTCGCGTTCCCAGCGCTCGCCATTTGCCAGCAGACGCTCCTTGTCGAAGTAGAGCTCCTCGCGCGTCTCGACGGCAAATTCGAAGTTCGGTCCCTCGACGATTGCATCGACTGGGCAGGCTTCCTGACAGAAGCCGCAGTAGATGCACTTGACCATGTCGATGTCGTAGCGCGTGGTGCGGCGCGTTCCGTCGTTCCGGCGCGGCCCGGCCTCGATCGTGATCGCCTGGGCGGGGCATATCGCCTCGCACAGCTTGCACGCGATGCAGCGCTCCTCCCCGTTCGGATAGCGCCTCAGCGCGTGCTCGCCCCGGAAGCGCGGTGATGTCGGCCCCTTCTCGAAGGGATAGTTCAGCGTCGCCTTCGGCTTGAAGAAGTATCGCATCGCCAGGAAGAACGCCGAGACGAACTCCTTCAGGAAGATCGACCGCGCGGCCTGATCGAGCCTCGCCATGGTTACTCCTCGATCTTTGCTCAGGGCGCCCAGCCGGTCAGCTGCAACACGGCAGCCACGGCGACGACCATGAACAGGGAAATAGGCAGGAACACCTTCCAGCCAAGGCGCATAAGCTGGTCGTAGCGATAGCGCGGCACCATCGCCTTGACCATCGCGAACATGAAGAAGACCAGGCAGACCTTCAGCACGAACCAGATGACGCCAGGCACCCAGGTGAACGGAGCCACGTCGAAGGGCGGCAGCCATCCGCCAAGGAACAGGATCGTCGTCAGCGCGCACATCAGTACGATCGCGACGTACTCGCCGAGCATGAACAGGAGGTAGGGTGTCGACGAGTATTCGACCATGAAGCCGGCGACGAGCTCGGACTCCGCCTCGGTCAGATCGAACGGCGGACGATTCGTTTCGGCCAGCGCCGAGATGAAGAAGATCACGAACATCGGCAGAAGCGGCAGCCAGAACCAGCCGAACAGGCCCCAGTCGCTGCGTTGCGCCTCGACGATGGCGGTCAGATTCAATGACCCGACGCACAACAGAACCGTGATCAGCACGAAGCCGATCGAGACCTCGTAGGACACCATCTGCGCGGCGGCGCGTAGCGCACTGAGGAACGGATACTTCGAGTTCGACGCCCAGCCGCCCATGATGACGCCGTAAACGCCGAGCGAGGAGATCGCGAAGATGTAGAGGATGCCGAGATTGATGTCGGCGATTACCCACCCGGAATCGACCGGAACCACGGCCCAGGCCGATAGTGCCAGCACGCAGGTCACCAGCGGTGCCAGCAGGAACACGCCCTTGTTGGCACCGTCCGGGATCACCGGCTCCTTGAAAACGAACTTGAGCAGGTCGGCAAACGACTGCAACAGGCCAAAGGCGCCCACGACGTTGGGTCCGCGCCTGAGCTGGACGGCCGCCCAGATCTTGCGGTCGGCGAGGAGCAGATACGCAATGATCAACAGCAGGCAGACAAGCAGCAGGACGCTCTGACCGATCATGACGAGCAGCGGCCAGAGCCAGGTCGAGAAGAAGTCAGCCATGGGTCCCGGTCGCCCCCTCGCGCCGCGCCCGCGCCAGCGCGCTCATCTCGGCCATGACAGCCGAGGCGCGGGCGATCGGATTGGTCAGGTAGAAATCGGATATGACGGTGACAAAGCTCGCTTTCGTCAGCTTGCCGCCGCGCTGTGCGAGGTTGCCGACGGCTGCGGCATCGGCCGGCTCGATAACGCCCAGACGGCCAAGGTGCGGGTGGTCCTGGTAGAGCCGGGCGCGAAGCTGGTCCAGCGTATCGAACGGCAGTCGATGCCCCAGACTGTCCGACAGCGCCCGCAGGATGGCCCAGTCCTCGCGGGCATCACCAGGCGGGAAAGCGGCACGGTTGGCGAGTTGGACCCGGCCCTCGGTGTTCACATAGGTGCCTGACTTCTCCGTGTAGGCCGCCCCCGGCAGGATCACGTCGGCACGGTGGGCACCTCGGTCGCCGTGGGTGCCGATATAGACGACAAAGGCTCCGGCCGGCACGTCGATCTCGTCTGCGCCGAGAAGGAACAGGACGTCGAGGTCCCCCTTGGCCGAGGCATCGAGCATCGCGGCAACGTCGCGGCCGCCCTCCCCCGGGACCATGCCGAGATCGAGCCCACCGGCGCGGGACGCCGCCGAATGCAGGACACAGAAGCCGTTCCAACCGACGTCCCCCTCGGGACCGACCGCACCGACGTCGACGGCGAGCTTCGCGGCAAGGGAGAGCACTGCGGCTCCGTCGGGGCGCGTGAGCGCACCCTGGCCGACGATCACCATAGGCCGCTCGGCGGACTTCAGCGTATCGGCAAAGCTGCCGACGCCATCCGCCAGCTCCGCCAGCGTCTCGGGCCCTGCGCCGAGATAATCGTAGCCGTAGGTGAGATCCGGGCGGTCTCCCAGAACGACCCCAACCTTCAGCCGGCCGGTCAGCCAGCGGCGACGGATGCGGGCATTGAGCACCGTCGCCTCGAGACGCGGATTGGTGCCGACCAGCAGGACGGCGTCGGCGGTGTCGATGCCGGCGATGGTCGCGTTGAACAGATAGGAGGCGCGTCCGGCCGCCGGGTCGAGCGCCGCACCGTCCTGCCGGCAGTCGATCGAGGTGACACCGAGTGACGACATCAGCCCCTTCAGCGCATACATCTCCTCGACGGCGGCGAGATCGCCGACGATCGCGCCGATTCGTTGCGGCGACGTGCCCTTAACCTTCTCCGCCACCCGGGCGAAGGCCTCCGGCCAGGTCGCGGCACGCAAACGGCCGCCGTCGCGCACATAGGGCCGATCGAGCCGCTGGGTCCTGAGTCCGTCCCAGATGAAGCGGGTCTTGTCGGAGATCCATTCCTCGTTGACGTCCTCGTTGAGGCGCGGCAGGACCCGCATCACCTCACGGCCACGCACGTCAACGCGGATCGCCGAACCGACCGCGTCCATGACGTCGACCGATTCGGTCTTCTGCAGTTCCCACGGCCGCGCCTGGAAGGCATAGGGTCTCGAGGTGAGGGCTCCGACCGGACACAGGTCGATCACGTTGCCCTGCAGTTCGGACGACATGGCGCTCTCGAGATAGGTCGTGATCTCCATGTCCTCGCCGCGCCCGATGGCGCCGAGTTCCGGAACGCCGGCGACCTCCGTGACGAAGCGGATGCAGCGGGTGCAATGAATGCACCGCGTCATGATCGTCTTGACCAGCGGTCCGATATACTTGTCCTCGACCGCGCGCTTGTTCTCGTGGAAGCGGCTGGAATCCACCCCGTAGGCCATCGCCTGGTCCTGCAGGTCGCATTCCCCACCCTGATCGCAGATCGGACAATCGAGCGGATGGTTGATGAGCAGGAACTCCATCACCCCCTCGCGCGCCTTCTTGACCATCGGTGTCCGCGTCATGACCTCGGGCGGCTCGCCGTTCGGGCCGGGCCTGAGGTCGCGAACCGCCATTGCGCAGGAGGCGACCGGCTTCGGAGCCCCCTTTACCTGCACGAGGCACATTCGGCAGTTGCCTGCGACCGACAGGCGCTCGTGGAAGCAGAAGCGCGGGATTTCCGCGCCGGCCTCCTCGCAAGCCTGCAGCAGCGTGAACTCGGCCGGTACCTCGACCTCGGTGCCGTCGACGATCAGTCTGGACATGGCGCTTCCGTGGTCTCCGGTTCAGTGCAGCTCGACAAGGTTCAACTGGCGTTCCATGCGCCCGCCCCGCATCTCCATTGGGGCCAATGGCCGGTCGGTGCCCGCCCGGGTGTCCGCCAACATCGTCATGCCTTGCTTCAAGACGTGCTCGACGTCGAACAGACGATCGATCTTTCCATTCGGCCTTCGCAGGAACTGCAAGACGATGTCGATCCGGTCGGTTGCCGTCATTTCGCCCCCTACTCAGCCGCCTCAAGGACCGGTGCGCCCTTGGCGCGCGCCGAGAATTCGTCGATTCGCCGCTCGATCTCCGGACGGAAATGGCGGATCAGCCCCTGGATTGGCCATGCCGCCGCGTCGCCCAGCGCGCAGATGGTGTGACCCTCCACCTGGTAGGTGACGTCGAGCAGCATGTCGATCTCGCGCTTGTGCGCCTCGCCGCGGGCCATGCGGTCCATGACACGCCACATCCAGCCCGTGCCCTCACGGCATGGTGTGCACTGGCCGCAGCTCTCGTGCTTGTAAAAGTAGGACAGGCGAGCAATGGCGCGGACAATGTCGGTCGACTTGTCCATGACGATCACCGCGGCCGTGCCGAGGCCGGACTTCACGTCGCGCAGCGAATCGAAGTCCATCGACAGGTTCTGGCACAGCTCGGCAGGCAGGCAGGGAACCGACGAGCCGCCGGGAATGACGGCAAGCAGATTGTCCCAGCCGCCACGGACGCCGCCGGCGTGCTTCTCGAGGAGCTCGCGCAGCGGGATGCCCATCTCCTCCTCGACGTTACACGGCGTGTTCACGTGGCCGGAGATGCAGAACAGCTTGGTGCCGGTGTTGTTCGGCTTGCCGAGACCCGCGAACCAGGCTGCGCCGCGCCGCAGAATGGTCGGCGCCACCGCGATCGACTCGACATTGTTGACCGTGGTCGGACAGCCATAAAGACCGGCATTGGCCGGGAACGGCGGTTTCAGCCGCGGCATCCCCTTCTTACCCTCGAGACTTTCGAGCAGCGCGGTCTCTTCGCCGCAGATGTAGGCACCGGCGCCGTGATGGACGTAGATGTCGAAATCCCAGCCGTTCCTGTTGTTCTTGCCCACGAGGCGGGCCTCGTAAGCCTCCTCGATCGCATATTCGAGATGCTCGCGCTCGCGGATGAACTCACCGCGCACGTAGATGTAACAGACATGCGCACGCATCGCGAAGGAGGCGATCATGCAGCCTTCGATGAGCTGGTGCGGCTCGAAGCGCATGATGTCCCGGTCCTTGCAGGTGCCGGGTTCGGATTCGTCTGCGTTGACGACCAGATAGTGCGGCCGATCTCCCACCTCCTTGGGCATGAACGACCACTTGAGCCCTGTCGGAAAGCCGGCACCGCCCCGCCCCCTCAGGCCCGAGGCCTTGATCTGCTCGATGATCCAGTCCGGTCCGTTGGCAATGATCTCCCGGGTGTTCGACCAGGTGCCGCGGCTCAGCGCGCCCTTCAGGCGCCAGTCGTGGAGGCCGTAGAGGTTGGTAAAGATGCGGTCCTTGTCGGAAAGCATGGTTCAATCGTCCTTTCCGTACCGCTTGGAGAAATCGGTCTCACCGCCGCTGGCGAGCGTCCTGGCCTGCTCGATCCACTTCTCCCGGCCGATGCGCCCCCTGAACTTCAGATATCCATCTATCCAGGCGACGTTGTCCTCATTCCATGCAGCGATCTGGTCGTAGTGGAAGATGCCGAGCGAGTGAAGGATGCCTTCAATCTTGGGTCCGATTCCCGAAATCCGCTTCAGATCGTCCGGCTTGCCGTCGCGCGCGGCCTTGAGA
Organism: Tepidamorphus gemmatus; assembly: GCF_004346195.1. Classification (NCBI taxonomy): domain Bacteria; kingdom Pseudomonadati; phylum Pseudomonadota; class Alphaproteobacteria; order Hyphomicrobiales; family Tepidamorphaceae; genus Tepidamorphus; species Tepidamorphus gemmatus. Next base: position 29,912 of record NZ_SMAK01000004.1, read on the forward strand.
CCCTCCGGCTTGTGGCTATCGTCCAACACAGGGGCGCCGGCTTCGGGTTGCTGCGTACCGTCAGGCAAGCGGGCGGCTTCCGCCTCCGGCCTGTCGGACAGCCTGGGGCGGCCGGCATTCTGACGCCGCGCCTTCGGCGTCTCCGGTGCCTCACGCGTGGCCGCCTCGCCATGCGCCTTGCTCGCAGCATGCGATTTTGATTCGGCGAGCCCGTAGATCGCCGGATCGGTCAAGGCTATCGGTCCGCCGAGCGGTGCGGAATAATGCCGACCGTTCTGCGGTCCCGGCTTTGGCGTGTTGCCCGAGGCGAAGCTGTCGAGCAACGCCTCGAAACTCTCCGGTGTCAGGTCCTCGTAGGTGTCCTTGAACACCTGGACCATCGGCGCGTTGACGCAGGCGCCCAGACACTCGACCTCCTCCCAAGAGAAGTCGCCGTCCGGCGAGACTTCGTGCTGGTGCTCGGCGATCCGGCGTTTGCAGATCGCGATCAGGTCGCCCGCCCCGCGCAGCATGCACGGCGTCGTGCCGCAAACCTGCACATGCGCCTTCCGCCCGACCGGCTGCAGCTGGAACATGGTATAGAAGGTGGCGATCTCGTAGACGCGGATGTATGGCATTGACAGCATGTCGGCCACGTAACGGATGGCCGGCTCCGTCACCCAGCCTTCCTGCTCCTGCGCCTTCCACAGCAGCGGGATCACCGCAGATGCCTGGCGCCCCTCGGGATACCGCCCGATCATCTTGCGCGCCCAGGCCAGATTGGCCTCGGTGAACGCAAAATCCGCAGGCTGCTCGTGCCAGAGTCGACGTACGGCCATATCAGCGATCCACCTCGCCGAACACGATATCGAGCGAGCCGAGCACGGCGGAGACATCCGCCAGCATGTGGCCGCGACACAGGAAATCCATCGCCTGCAGATGGGCGAAGCCGGGCGCCCGGATCTTGCAGCGATACGGCTTGTTCGAGCCGTCGGAGACGAGATAGACCCCGAATTCGCCCTTTGGCGCCTCGACCGCCGCATACACCTGTCCGGCAGGCACCTTGTAGCCCTCAGTGTAGAGCTTGAAGTGATGGATGAGCGCTTCCATGGAGCGCTTCATTTCGCTGCGCTTGGGCGGCACGATCTTGTGGTCGGTCGAAGATACCGGTCCCTGCCCCTCGGGCCGACGCAACTTCTCGAGACACTGCTTCATGATGGCAACCGACTGTCGCATCTCCTCCATGCGGATGAGATAGCGGTCGTAGCAGTCGCCGTTCTTGCCGACCGGAATGTCAAATTTCAGCTCGCTGTAGCACTCGTAGGGCTGCGCCTTGCGCAGGTCCCAGGCGGCTCCCGAACCGCGCACCATCACGCCCGAAAAGCCCCAGGACCAGGCATCCTCGAGGCTGACGACGCCGATGTCGACGTTGCGCTGCTTGAAGATGCGGTTTTCGGTGAGAAGTCCCTCGATATCGTCGCAAACCTTCAGAAACGGATCGCAGAAAGCCCAGATATCGTCGATGAGCTGCGGCGGAAGATCCTGATGCACGCCGCCGGGCCGGAAATAGGCCGCGTGCATGCGCGCCCCAGACGCGCGCTCATAGAAGACCATCAGCTTCTCGCGCTCCTCGAACCCCCACAACGGCGGGGTGAGCGCGCCAACGTCCATCGCCTGCGTCGTGACGTTGAGCAGATGCGACAGCAGCCGACCGATCTCCGAATACAGCACCCGGATCAGCTGACCGCGCTTCGGCACCTCGATGCCGAGCAGACGCTCGACGGCAAGCGCGAAGGCATGCTCCTGGTTCATCGGCGCGACATAGTCGAGCCGGTCGAAATACGGGACCGCCTGCAGGTAGGTCTTGTACTCGATCAGCTTCTCGGTGCCACGGTGCAACAGCCCGATATGCGGATCGACGCGCTCCACGACCTCTCCATCAAGCTCCAGCACCAAACGCAAAACACCATGCGCCGCAGGGTGTTGCGGACCAAAGTTGATGGAGAAGTTGCGAACGTCTACTTCTGGCATGGTGGGCTCACTGCTTCGCCTTCTCGTCCCCGGGCAGCAGGTAGTCGGTCCCCTCCCAGGGCGAGAGGAAGTCGAAGTTGCGGAATTCCTGGTTGAGCCGGACCGGCTCGTAGGCCACGCGCTTGGCGGCGGCGTCGTAGCGCACCTCGACGAAGCCGGTAAGCGGGAAGTCCTTGCGCAGCGGATGCCCCTCGAAGCCGTAATCGGTCAGCAGGCGCCGAAGGTCGGGATGGCCAGAGAACAGCACGCCGAACAGATCGTACGTCTCGCGCTCGAACCACAGCGCACCGGGCCAGATCTCGGTCAGGCTCGGCACCGGGGTCATGTCGTCGGTCTCAACCCGAACCCGGATCCGCTGGTTCTGGCGCGGGCTCAGCAGGTGATAGACGACGTCGAATCGCTTCTCGCGCTCGGGGTAGTCCACCCCGCAGGCATCGATGAAGCACACGAACTGGCAGCGGATGTCATCGTGCAGGAAGCGCGCGGTCTCGACGAGCCGCTCCAACGGCACGGTGACCGTCAACTCGCCATGCGCCACGACCCAATCGAGCCGCTCGCCCCCGAGAGATTGGGCAATATACTCGCCGAGTTCCGTCAGCGCTTCGTCCATGCCAGTGCTCCGAGAGGCGCCAGGTCAGCGCTCGATGGTGCCGGTCCGTCTGATCTTCTTCTGCAGCAGCAGCACGCCGTACAGAAGCGCCTCGGCCGTCGGCGGACAGCCCGGCACATAGACATCGATCGGAACCACGCGATCGCACCCCCTCACGACCGAATAGGAATAGTGATAGTAGCCGCCCCCGTTCGCGCACGAGCCCATCGAAATGACGTAGCGAGGCTCCGGCATCTGGTCGTAGACCTTGCGCAGCGCAGGGGCCATCTTGTTGGTCAGCGTGCCAGCGACGATCATCACGTCCGACTGGCGCGGGCTGGCGCGCGGCGCAAAGCCCAACCGTTCCGCATCGTAGCGCGGCATCGACATCTGCATCATCTCGACCGCGCAGCAAGCGAGGCCGAAGGTCATCCACATCAGCGAGCCGGTGCGCGCCCAGGTGATGAGGGCATCGGTCGCGGTGACGAGGAACCCCTTGTCGGCGAGCTCGGCGTTGACACCAGTGAAGAACGGATCGTCGGCACCAACCGGCCGGCCGGCCGCATCGACGAGGCCCTTGGGCTTCGGCGCGACGAGCGTATCGTCGGAACTGCGGATCAATCCCATTCCAGAGCTCCCTTGCGCCACTCGTAGACGAAGCCGACCGTCAGCACGGCGAGGAAGATCATCATCGACCAGAAGCCGAACCAGCCGAGCTCGCCGAAGGCCACGGCCCAGGGGAACAGGAACGCCACTTCAAGATCGAAGATGATGAAGAGGATCGAGACGAGATAGAATCGAACGTCGAACTTCATCCGCGCATCGTCGAACGCATTGAAGCCGCATTCGTATGCGGAGAGTTTCTCCGGGTCCGGGTTCCGGTAGGCGATCACGAAGGGGGATACCATCAGGGCGAGGCCGACGATGCCGGCCACACCGATGAAGATCGCAATCGGTAGATACTCCTGGAGAAACTCCGGCATGACGCCTGATCGTGCTCCTCATGGCGGCGCGATGCTGCGCCGCACAGCTCCATCCTTCTCGGGGCGTAGAACTAGCCCACGCCCCCACCGAGAGCAAGCGCCGCCGGCCTGACCCGCACGGGATTCCTCCGATCTCCGTGCCTTCCCGAAGAACATCGGTTATGTCAATGTGTCGCGTGGCCCGCCATTGCCGCGGCCTCGACACGGAGGACAATGGATTCGGTTCCATCCGGTCCGGAAGCCGAAGCCTTGAGTTCGCATGTTGCGTTGTCGGCATCTGGTGATTCTTGTGTCTGGACTGCTTCTGGGCGGCTGCAACATGCTCCGGAAGGACGCCCCCTCCTATATGCTCGCCTTTGCGGACGACGCGCTCGCGGATCCTGCCCTGGAAGCCCCGGTCGAGGACGACGAGATCGCCCGACCCGGCGACTTCGTGGTGGAATTTCGCGCCCGGACAGGGCCGGACATTGTCGGCCATACCTTCATCGCCTATGGCCGCGTCGCCGAGGACAATACCATCGCCGACGAGATGACGGCTGGCCTCTATCCGAAGGACAATATCGGCGGGTTCGTGTTCGGCATCACAGGAACCGAATCGACGATGACAGCCGTCCCCCTCGACGAACTGATTCCTCCGAGCATCGTCTTCCGACACCGGCTGACGTCTGACGAATATGCCCGGTTGCTGGCTGCGATCGAGGCGGCGCGGGCGGATCCGCCGGACTGGAGCTGGGTCGGCTACAACTGCAACAGCTTCGTTGCCGACATGGCCCGGGTCGTCGATCTCAAGGTGCCGGCCGGCGCGACCTTCCTTGCGCCGATGCTGCTGGTCTCCGAACTTAAGCGGCTCAACTCGGACTGATGGCGCATCCCGCCGCCCCGGCGCGACGATGCCCAACTTCCATATCCGCCTTGCGCACCGGCGCGCCTGCCCCCAAGATGACCTTGGGACAGCGCTGCTGCGCCACCCCCCGGGCGTGCGGCCATGTCGACCAGCGGGAGGAGAACAAGCATGGGCGGGTCGATCGGCGTGTCGTTGAAGCGCAAGGAGGACGAGCGCTTCATCAGGGGCGACGGGCGCTATACCGGCGACATCGTGCTGCCTGCACAGACTTATGCCTTGTTCCTGCGCTCGCCGATCGCGCATGCGCGCATCCGTTCTCTCAGCGTCGCCAAGGCGACGGCGATGCCCGGCGTCGTCGGCGTGTTCACCGGCGAGGACGTGGCCGCGGCCGGGCTTGGCGGCGTGCCCTGTGGCTGGCTTGTGACCGACCGCAACGGCCAACCGATGGCCGAGCCGCCGCATCCGCTGCTCGTCACCGGCAAGGTCCGCCACGTCGGCGATACGGTTGCGATGGTCGTCGCGGAGAGTATCGAACAGGCGCGAGACGCACTGGAGGCGATCGAGATCGATTACGAGCCCCTCCCTGCTGTGACCTCCCCCGTTGCGGCGCTGGAGCCCGGGGCGCCGAAGGTACACGACGAACTTCCCTCCAACCTCTGCTACGACTGGGAGATCGGCGACAAGGCGGCCGTCGACGCTGCCTTCGCCAGAGCCGCCAGGACGGCCCGTGTCGAACTGGTCAACAGCCGCGTGGTGCCCAACGCCATGGAAACACGCGCCGCCAACGCGCACTGGGACGCCACCAGCGACGCGTGCACCCTCTACATGACGAGCCAGAATCCGCACGTCATCCGTCTGCTGATGGGTGCCTTCGTGCTGCACATCCCCGAGCACAAGCTTAGGATCATCGCTCCGGATGTCGGCGGTGGCTTCGGTTCGAAGATCTATCACTACATCGAGGAGGCGCTGGTCACCTGGGCCTCTCGAACGTTGCGCCGCCCGGTCAAATGGACCGCCGAGCGCACCGATGCCTTCCTCACCGACGCGCATGCCCGCGACCACGTCACCACGGCGGAGCTGGCCATGGACAGGCGTGGGCGCTTCCTCGCGCTGAAAGTCGACACCACCGCCAATCTCGGTGCCTATCTGTCCACCTTCGCGCCGTCGATTCCGACCTACTTCTACGCGCTGATGTTCTCAGGCCAGTATGCGACGCCAGCGATCCATGCGCGTGTGCGGGCGGCTTTCACCCACACGACCCCGGTTGATGCCTATCGCGGCGCCGGACGTTCGGAATGCATGTACGCGCTGGAACGGGTCGTGGATGCGGCAGCGCGCGAGATGGGGCTCGATCCTGCCGAAATCCGCCGTCGGAACTTCATCCCCGAGGACGGCTTTCCCTTCCACTCGCCGGTCGGCGTCGTCTACGACTCAGGCGCCTTCGCCAAGGCCCTCGACATGGCGCTCGAGAAGGCCGACTGGAAGGGTTTCGAGGCGCGCCGGAAGACCAGCCGCAAGGCCGGCAGGCTGCGCGGGCGCGGCATTGCCTGCTGGATCGAATCTTCCGGGGCGGCGCCGTCGGCCGCCGTCACCGCGCTGGGCTGCCGCGCCGGCCTGTTCGAGGCGGCGAAGATCCGCGTCCATCCTACGGGATCGGTGACGCTGTTCACCGGCGCCCACAGCCACGGCCAGGGCCATGAGACGACCTTCGCCCAGGTGGTCGCCGACAAGTTCGGGCTCAGCGTCGACCAGATCGAGGTGGTGCACGGCGACACGGCCACTGTCCCGTTCGGCATGGGCACCTATGGCTCGCGGTCCATGGCGGTCGGCGGCGGGGCGCTGGCGCTGACCGCCGACAAGGTGATCGAGAAGGGCAAGCGGATCGCCGCCCACATCCTCGAGGCTTCCGTCGACGACATCGTGTTCGAGAATGCCACCTTCAAGGTCGCCGGTACCGACAAGGAGCTCGGATGGGTGCAGATGTCGCTCGCAGCCCACGTGCCGGCCAATTATCCGCTCGATCAGATGGAGCCATGCATCGAGGAGACGACCTTCTACGATCCGCCGAATTTCACGTTCCCGAACGGGGTATTCGTCTGTGAGGTCGAGGTTGATCCGGATACCGGCAAGGTCGCCGTCGAGAAGCTGGTCGGCATCCACGACGTCGGCATCGCCATCAATCCGATGATCGTCGAAGGCCAGATGCATGGCGGGGTCGCCCAGGCCATCGGTCAGTGCTTGCTGGAACGGGTGGCCTTCTCCGAGGAAGGCCAGTTGCTGACGGCCTCCTACATGGACTACTGCCTGCCACGCGCCGACGACGTACCGTCGATCGACACGGCGCTGAACGAGGTGCCGTGCGTCCACAATCCGATCGGGGTCAAGGGCGCGGGCGAGGCCGGCACCACCGGGGCGCCTGCCGCGATCATCAACGCCGTCATCGACGCGCTGGCGCCGTTGGGCATCCGGTCGATCGACATGCCGGCGACCCCGGAGGTGGTCTGGAAGGCAATCCGTGATGCCAGGGCGGCCGAGGCCGCCTGACGCTCCTGTCACCGGTTTCACCGGACGGATCGGCCTGCGCGGTCTTCAACCAGCCGAGAAGACCGCTCGACCGACATGTGGCTCCAGCGGCTGCGCGTGCTTCGCTCGGAGCGCGCTCGGGCCGGAACAGATCAAGGGAGAATGGCGGGAGTGACGGGACTCGAACCCGCGGCCTCCGGCGTGACAGGCCGGCGCTCTAACCGACTGAGCTACACCCCCGGACTGCGCAGCGCAGCGGCCGCGCATCAGGATGCCCCGACTTAAGTGACCGCCCGCGGCAAGTCAAGCGGCGGGATGGTGGGCGGTGAGAGATTCGAACTCCCGACATCCACGGTGTAAACGTGGCGCTCTACCAGCTGAGCTAACCGCCCCTGAAAGCCGCAGGATCCCGCGGCAACCGGCGTCGGGTTTATCCCGCTCCGAAATGCCGTTCAAGCCATCTAGGGGCAATGAAAAGCCCCACGCACGGGGCGCGGGGCTCGTCATCCGCTGCGATCCGGCACCAAGGTGCCGGGCCGATCACTTCACTGCGTCCTTCAGCCCCTTGCCGGGCTTGAACTTCGGCAGCTTGGTGGCCGGAATCTTGATCGCCTCACCGGTCTTGGGATTGCGCCCGGTAGACGCGGCGCGTTTGGCAACCGTAAAGGTACCGAACCCGGCGAGCTTGACCTCCTCGCCGCTCTTGAGCGCCCCCTCGATCGCGCCGAACACCGAATCCACGGCTGCCGTGGCCTGGGCCTTCGGCAGGCTGGTGTCGCTCGCGACCTTCGCAATGAGATCGGCCTTGTTCACGGTCTTTTCCTTTCGTCCTGCGTTTCACGTTGTTGCGTCCGGAACCTCTCGCCGGGAACCGGACTGACGCCCGAGCGTCGACGTTTATCGCCTCGTTTCGCGGCGGGCAAAGGAAAAGGCGCCCGCCTGAGTGGCGGGCGCCTTCATATCCGAAAAAGATTCAGTGCGCCACAAGCCCGGACTGGGATTCGTCCTCGCCGCTGACGCGGGGGCCGGCGACCGGCTCTTCCCACTCGATCGGCTCGGGCTGACGTACCAGCGCCCGCTTCAGCACCTCGTCCATCCGCGCGACCGGCACGATTTCGAGGCCGCTCTTGAGGTTGTCCGGAATGTCCGCCAGATCCTTGGCGTTATCCTCGGGTATGATCACCGTGCGGATCCCGCCGCGCAGCGCAGCCAGCAGCTTCTCCTTGAGGCCGCCGATCGGCAGGACGCGGCCGCGCAAGGTGATTTCGCCCGTCATCGCGACGTCCTTGCGCACCGGAATCCCGGTCATGATCGAGACGATCGCCGTCGCCATCGCCACACCTGCCGAGGGGCCGTCCTTGGGGGTCGCACCCTCCGGCACGTGGACGTGAATGTCGCGCCGGTCGAACAACGGCGGCTCGATGCCGAAATCGATCGACCGGGAGCGAACATAGGCCGCCGCCGCCTGGATCGACTCCTTCATGACGTCGCGCAGGTTGCCGGTGACCGTCATCTTGCCCTTGCCGGGCATCATCACGCCCTCGATGGTCAGCAGTTCGCCGCCGAATTCGGTCCAGGCAAGGCCCGTGACGACGCCGACCTGGTCGTCGAGCTCCGCCTCGCCGTAGCGATAGCGGGGCACGCCGAGATAATCGGCGAGGTTCCGGGCCGTGATCTTGACCGTCTTCTTCTGCGACACGATCAGATCCTTGACCGCCTTGCGGGCGAGTGTCGCCAGTTCCCGCTCGAGATTGCGCACGCCGGCCTCCCGCGTGTAGCGGCGGATGACGGTCAACAGCGCATCGTCGGAGATCGAGAACTCCTTCGATTTCAGGCCATGCTCACGGATCGCCTTGGGAATCAGATGGCGTCGCGCGATCTCGACCTTCTCGTCCTCGGTGTAGCCGGCAATGCGGATGATCTCCATACGGTCCATCAGTGCCGGCGGAATGTTCAGCGTGTTCGCCGTTGTCACGAACATGACGTTCGACAGGTCGTAATCGACCTCCAGATAGTGGTCGTTGAACGTCGCGTTCTGCTCCGGATCGAGCACCTCCAGCAGCGCTGCCGAGGGATCTCCGCGGAAATCGGCGCCCATCTTGTCGATCTCGTCCAGCAGGAAGAGCGGGTTAGACGTCTTCGCCTTCCGCATCGACTGTATGATCTTGCCGGGCATCGAGCCGATATAGGTACGGCGGTGACCGCGGATCTCGGCCTCGTCACGCACGCCGCCGAGCGACACGCGCACGAACTCGCGGCCAGTCGCCTTGGCGATCGACTTGCCGAGCGAGGTCTTGCCGACTCCGGGCGGGCCGACCAGGCAAAGGATCGGTCCCCGCAGCTTGTTGGCGCGCTGCTGGACGGCCAGGTATTCGACGATCCGGTCCTTCACCTTCTCCAGCCCGAAGTGATCGGCGTCGAGCACGGCCTGGGCGTGGGCGAGGTCCTTCTTGATCCGCGACTTCTTGCCCCACGGGATCGACAGAAGCCAGTCGAGGTAGTTGCGCACCACCGTTGCCTCGGCCGACATCGGGCTCATCTGGCGAAGCTTCTTCAGCTCGGCCTGGGCCTTGTCGCGGGCCTCCTTCGACAGCTTGGTCTTGGCGATCTTGTCCTCGATCTCGGCCAGTTCGTCGCGGCCGTCCTCCGAGTCGCCAAGCTCCTTCTGGATCGCCTTCATCTGCTCGTTCAGGTAGTACTCGCGCTGCGTCTTCTCCATCTGACGCTTGACGCGGCTCCTGATGCGCTTCTCGACCTGCAGGACGCTGATCTCGCTCTCCATCATGCCAAGCACCTGCTCGAGGCGCGCGGATACGGAGACCGTCTCCAGGATCTTCTGCTTCTCGGGAATCTTGACGGCCAGATGCGAGGCTATGGTGTCGGCGAGCTTGGAATAGTCGTCGATCTGGGTAACCGCACCGAGAACCTCGGGTGACACCTTCTTGTTGAGCTTCACGTAGTTGTCGAACTCGGCGACCACCGAGCGTGCGAGCGCCTCCACCTCGACTTCATCGCCCAGCTCCTCGGCGAGGACCACGGCGCGCGCCTCGAAAAACTCCGTCTCGTCAGTGTAGCTGATCAGTCGCGCCCGGCTCTGGCCCTCGACCAGCACCTTGACGGTTCCGTCGGGAAGCTTGAGCAGCTGCAAGACCGAGGCCAGCGTTCCCACCTCATAGATGGCATCGGTGGCCGGCTCGTCGTCACCGGCGTTCTTCTGTGTCGCGAGCAGGATCGGACGTTCCGTCCGCATCACCTCCTCAAGCGCGCGGATCGACTTCTCGCGCCCCACGAACAGGGGAACGATCATGTGCGGGAAGACGACGATGTCGCGCAGCGGCAGCACCGGATAGATGTCCGCGCCGCCGCCGGCTCCGATGACGCGCGTCGTGTCGTCGGCCATGAATTGGTCCTCTCACAATTGCTGAGGCGAACGCCAGCTATACGCCCGGAGAACGCGCACGGGTCAACGGCCGGTTGGCAATCCTCGGGCCGTCGATGGGCCCGAACCGGTCGACTCGCTCTGCGGCGACGCCAAATGTCGCTTCAATAGGTGGCCACGCCCCCGGAGCAAGTCAAGTACCGCCCCGGATCCTGCCGGGGCGGTTCCGACCGAAGATTCAGGCGCTCGATTCGACGCTCTCGGCCCGGTCGGCGTAGATGTAGAGTGGCCGCGCCTTGCCTTCGACGACATCCGGTCCGAGCACAACCTCCTCGACGCCGTCGAGGCTCGGCAGATCGAACATCGTGTCGAGCAGGATCGATTCCATGATCGAGCGCAGGCCGCGCGCGCCGGTCTTGCGCTCGATCGCCTTGCGGGCGATGGCCTCGAGTGAGTCCTGCGGCAGCGACAGCTCGACGCCCTCCATTTCGAACAGCCGCTGATACTGCTTGACGAGTGCGTTCTTGGGCTCGGTCAGGATGCGCACGAGCGCCTGCTCGTCGAGGTCGTTCAACGTCGCGATGACCGGCAGGCGGCCGATGAACTCCGGAATGAGACCGAATTTCAGCAGATCCTCCGGTTCGACATCCCGGAAGATCTCGCCCGTCTTGCGATCGTCGGGGGCCTTCACCTCCGCACCGAAGCCGATGGACGTACCCCGGCCGCGCGCCGAGATGATCTTCTCGAGCCCCGAGAAGGCGCCTCCGCAGATGAACAGGATGTTGGTCGTGTCGACCTGCAGGAACTCCTGCTGCGGGTGCTTGCGACCGCCCTGCGGCGGAACGCTGGCAATCGTCCCTTCCATGATCTTCAGGAGCGCCTGCTGCACGCCCTCTCCGGACACGTCGCGGGTGATGGACGGGTTGTCGGACTTGCGGCTGATCTTGTCGACCTCGTCGATGTAGACGATGCCACGCTGCGCCCGCTCGACATTGTAATCGGCGGCCTGCAGCAGTTTCAGGATGATGTTCTCCACATCCTCGCCGACATAGCCCGCCTCCGTCAGAGTCGTCGCGTCGGCCATCGTGAACGGCACGTCGAGGATGCGGGCGAGCGTCTGGGCCAGCAGCGTCTTGCCGCAGCCAGTCGGGCCGATCAGCAGGATGTTCGACTTCGCCAGCTCGACGTCGTTCGACTTCGAGCTGTGGTTGAGGCGCTTGTAGTGATTGTGCACGGCCACCGACAACACGCGCTTGGCGTGCGGCTGGCCGATCACGTAATCGTCGAGAACCTTGCAGATCTCCGCCGGGGTCGGAACGCCGTCGTTCGACTTGACGAAGGAATTCTTGTTCTCCTCGCGGATGATATCCATGCACAGCTCGACGCACTCATCGCAGATGAACACCGTCGGTCCTGCTATGAGCTTACGCACCTCATGCTGGCTCTTGCCGCAGAAGGAGCAGTAGAGCGTGTTCTTGGTATCGCTGCCGCTGACCTTGCTCATTCGGTCACTCCGGTTCGTCCTGAGGGCCGCTGGGGCCCGTCGGACTTCGGTTTCGACCTGGAGCGCGGCCCCCGCGCCGCAATCCCGGTCTCGTCGATGGTTATAGCCCCCGGAACACCGTTGGCCAATGCAACCATGCTAGGTATGCATCGATCAACAGGACATTAACGTTTATCGCCGCCGACTCATCCGCGCCCCTTGACGACGGGTTCGGCGTCCGGCTCCGCCCGCTTCTCCAGGACAGAGTCGACGAGGCCGAATTCCTTCGCCTCGGCGGCGGTGAGGATGTAGTCGCGATCGAGCGTCCGTTCGATCGTGTCGTAATCGCGGCCGGTGTGCTTGACGTAGATCTCGTTGAGGCGCCGCTTGATGCGGATGATGTCCTCGGCATGACGCTCGATGTCCGAGGCCTGCCCCTGGAACCCGCCGGAGGGCTGGTGGAGCAGGATGCGGGCGTTCGGGAGCGCATGACGCATGCCGGCCGTGCCTGCGGTCAGCAACAGCGAGCCCATCGAGGCAGCCTGGCCGATGCACAGCGTCGACACCGCAGGACGAATGAACTGCATCGTGTCGTAGATCGCCAGGCCGGACGTGACGACGCCGCCAGGCGAGTTGATGTACATGGCGATTTCCTTCTTGGGATTCTCCGCCTCAAGGAAGAGGAGCTGCGCCGTAACCAGAGTCGCCATGTTGTCTTCGACGGGACCGGTCACGAAGATGATCCGCTCCTTCAACAGCCGCGAGTAAATGTCGAAGGCGCGTTCGCCGCGGTTCGTCTGCTCAACCACCATGGGGACGAGCAGGTTCATGTAGGTATCAACGGGATCGCGCATGGATGTCTCCGCTCAATCTGGAGGCGCGCCACGCGATGTGGCGCGCCCGATTCGCCTGCCCGCATGTTAGACGGAACCGGCTGGCCATGAAGCCCGGCCGGCTGAGGTCCGAGCTATCCGGCTTAGCCCTTCGCCTCACCGCCATCATGGTCATGGTGATGGTCGTGACCATGATCATGGTGATGGTGATGATGATGGTCATGATCATGATCGTGGTGATGATCGTGATCGTGCCAATCGTCCGGATCGTCGAACAGCTCCTCGCGAGTCACCGTCTTCTCGGTGACGTTGGCGAGCTCTAGGATGAAGTCCACCACCTTCTCCTCGAAAACCGGGGCGCGCAACGCTGCCAATGCCCCGGGGTTCTTCTGGTAGTAATCCCAGACCGCCCGCTCCTGACCGGGGAACTGCTGGACGCGCTCGATCAGCGCGCGATTCATTTCCTCGTCAGTGACCTTTATGTCGTGCTTCGCGCCGATTTCGGCAAGGAGCAGACCGAGCCGAACGCGCCGCTCGGCAATCCTGCGATACTCGGCCCGGCTGTCCTCTTCGCTCATGCCCTCATCGGCAAAGCTGCGGCCGGACCGCTCCAGATCGGCCGTCACCTGCCGCCAGATGGACTCGAACTCGGACTCAACGAGCTTCTGCGGCAACTCGAAGCTCGTCGCCCCGTCAAGTGCGTCGAGCAGCTTGCGCTTGACCTTGCGGCGGGTCTGGGCGGCGAAGTCGGCGGTGAGGCGCTCGCGCACCGCCTCCCGCAACTTGTCAAGCGATTCCAGGCCGAGTGACTTGGCGAATTCGTCGTCGATCTTGACCTCGCCGGGGGCAAGCACCTCCTTCACGGTCACATCGAACTCCGCCTCCTTGCCGGCCAGGTGCCGGGCCGGATAGGTCTCCGGGAAGGTCACCTTCACGAGAACCTGCTCGCCGGCGGCACGGCCGACGAGCTGCTCCTCGAAGCCGGGAATGAACGATCCGTTGCCAAGCTCGATCTGGCCGCCCTCGTCGGAGCCGCCCTCGAAGGGCTCGCCGTCGATCCTGCCGACATAGTCGATGATCAGGCGGTCGCCGCTCTCGGACCTGCCGCCCGCCTCGCGCGGGGCGAACGGGCGGTTCTGTGCGGCGATGCGGGCGATGCCCTCCTCGATGAGGGCATCATCGACGATGGCCACCTCCTTCTCGATCGAGATCTTCGAGAAGTCCGGCATTTCGACAGCCGGCAGCACCTCGAAGGACATGGTGAAGCCGAAATCGGCCTCGCCCCTGAGCACCCGCTCGATCTCATCCTTGTCCTGCGGAAACGTGATTTCGGGCTGGAAGGCAGGACGCTCGTTGCGGTCGGTCACAGCCTTCTGGCTCGACTCGCTGACCGTCTGCTCGATCACCTCCGCCATCACCGAGCGGCCGTAGACCCGCTTCAGGTGGGCGACCGGCACCTTGCCAGGCCGGAAACCGCGAATGCGCACGCGATCCTTCAGCTCGGCCAGCCGATCGTTGAGGCGGGAGTCGAGCTCCTGGGCGGGCACCGTGATCCGCAGTTCGCGCTTCAGTCCTTCGTTGAGGGTTTCAGTGACCTGCATGACGTTTCGATCGTTGGCTCTTGCTGGAATGGACCTTGGCTTCGGCCTGTGGCTTCGACCTGCTGGATGAGGGTGGCCTCGTCGGTGGCCTGGTGCGGGCGGAGGGACTTGAACCCCCACGGCTTTCGCCACGAGAACCTAAATCTCGCGTGTCTACCAGTTCCACCACGCCCGCGACACGGCCGGCGGGCGACCCCGCGCACGGGCGCGGTCTATAGCATAGGGTTTTGCGGGCGTGCCAGCGAAAAGGACACCCCGCGCCCTGCCGATCGCACGTACCGAATTCGCACCGGCCGCGCCCGCCCTCGGCCAGACCGAAGGCGAGGATGCCGGGCGATCAATTCCGCAGCTCCCGCAGCACCGAGGGGATGGCTTCGGGCAGATCCTCGGCGATCAGCCCCGGCCCCGCCCGCAGCGCGGCGGCGCCGTGCAACCACGCCGCAGCCGCCGCGGCCAAGGGCGCAGGAAGTCCGCGGGCCAGCAAGGCCGCGACGATCCCGGCCAGGACATCTCCCGAACCGGCGGTCGCCAGCCACTCCGGCGCATTGTCATTGATCCACGCCTTGCCGTCGGGAGCTGCGACAATCGTGTCGGTGCCCTTGAGGAGAACGACGGCACCGGACAAGCGGGCCGCGGCGCGGGCCCGGGCAAGCTTGTCGGCGTCCATGTCGACGACCGATCCGAACAGCCGGCGGAATTCGCCCTCGTGCGGGGTCATCACGACAGGACGGGCCCGGTCCGACAGGATTGCTCCGAAGAGCTGCTCGGGACTTGCCTCGAAACTGGTCAGGGCATCGGCGTCGAGTACCGCCGACCGGCCAGCCGCGAGCACGGCGCACACCTTGTCGCGGGTCGCATCGCCGACGCCTGCGGCAGGTCCGATGACGACGGCGTTGCGTCTGGGGTCGGCGAGCGCTGCCTTGACGCCCTCGACGCCCTCCCCGTCCCGAAGCATCACCGATGTGAGATGCGAAGCGTAAACGGGCAGCGCCGCAGTCGGGCTTGCGACCGTCACCAGACCGGCACCCGCGCGCAGCGCGGCACGGGCGGCAAGGCGCGCGGCGCCCGTGTTCCACTGGTCTCCGCCGACGACAAGCACATGCCCCCGGTCATATTTGTGGATATCGCGCCGGCCCAAGCACAGCCGGCCGGCCCAAATCTCACGCCGGTTCGCGAAGGCGCTCGGCCTGATGTCGTCGAGCACCGATCCCGGAATGCCGATATCGGCCAGGCGGACCTCGCCACACAGGTCCCGGCCCGGCATCAGCAGGTGACCGGGTTTCAGCCGGAAGAAGGTCACCGTGCGCGTCGCACGCACGGCAATGCCGCGCACCTGGCCACTACTGCCGTCCAGTCCCGTGGGTACGTCGACCGCCACCACCGGCAGGCCGGACCGGTTGACGGCCTCGATCGCCGCTGCCGCTGCACCATCGACCGGCTTAGACAGCCCTGCGCCGAAGAGCGCATCAACCACGACCCCAGCCGCCCCGGGCACATCCGGGCCGAGCAGATGCACATCGCCGTCCCAGCGCGCCGCCATGACGGCCGCATCACCGCGCAGACGCCCGACCTCTCCGAGCAGCATCACGCGCACCTTGCGACCGGCCGCAGCAAGATGGCGCGCGGCAACGAAGCCGTCACCGCCGTTGTTGCCCGGCCCGCACATGACCAGGACTTCCGTGCCGCGCGCCAGCGGCAGCGCCGCCGCGGCAACCGCGCGACCGGCATTTTCCATCAGCTCGATGCCGGGAATCCCCAAGGCGATCGCCAGCCTGTCGGCCTCTGCCATCTCGGCGGTGGTCAGGAGTTCGTTCACCTCCGTCACCCTGCTGCGGCGCCCGTCGCGCTTCCAATCATTGATCATTCCTTGTGCAATTGCACACGAAACAGTCTACGATGCGTGCGGCGCACTGCACTCAATTCGGGCATGTGCGTTCAATCCCTTGTTTTGACGCCAGTTTCGCGACGGGGCGAGATTGGCACATGCTGTGCTAATGGGTTGCTGGGCCGCCTACCGATCGGGTGCCCCACGCGAGGAGTCACGTCCAGATGAAGAAAATCGAGGCCATCATCAAGCCGTTCAAGCTCGACGAGGTAAAGGAGGCCCTCCAGGAGGTCGGCCTGCAGGGGATCACCGTGACCGAGGCCAAGGGTTTCGGCCGCCAGAAGGGTCATACGGAACTCTATCGTGGCGCCGAATATGTCGTTGACTTTCTTCCCAAGGTGAAGGTCGAAGTCGTGCTCGGCGACGAGCAGGTGGACAAGGCCGTCGAGGCGATCCAGAAGGCTGCACAAACGGGTCGGATCGGCGACGGCAAGATCTTCATCTCGCAGATCGAGGACGCGATCCGCATCCGCACCGGCGAGCGCGGTACAGACGCCATCTGATGGGCGGCGCAGGGTCCTGCGGACCCTTCATCGGACCGGAAATTCAGCATAAAACGCAACGAGGTAATTAAATGGCCGAAGCAAAGACCGTTCTCAAGACGATCAAGGAGAACGACGTCAAGTTCGTCGACCTGCGGTTCACCGATCCGCGCGGCAAACTGCAGCATGTCACCATGGACGTCGCCGCGGTCGACGAGGACATGTTCGCCGAAGGCGTGATGTTCGACGGCTCCTCGATCGCCGGATGGAAGGCGATCAACGAGTCGGACATGACGTTGATGCCCGATCCCGAGACGGCGCACATGGATCCGTTCTTCGCCGCGAGCACGCTGGTCCTGTTCTGCGACGTCCTCGAGCCGTCAACGGGCGAGGCCTACGAACGTGATCCGCGCTCGATCGCCAAGAAGGCGGAGGCCTACCTGAAGCAGACCAAGATCGGCGACACGTGCTACTTCGGCCCCGAGGCGGAGTTCTTCGTCTTCGATGACGTCCGCTTCACGTCCGATCCGTTCAACACCGGCTTCGTCATCGATTCCGGCGAACTGCCCTCGAACACCGGCACGGAGTACGAGACCGGCAATCTCGGTCATCGGCCGCGCACAAAGGGTGGCTATTTCCCTGTCCCGCCGGTCGACTCGGCCCAGGACATGCGGTCCGAGATGCTGTCGGTGATGGCAGGCATGGGCGTGGCCGTCGAGAAGCACCATCACGAGGTGGGCGCGGCCCAGCACGAACTCGGCATCAAGTTCGACACGCTGACCCGCAACGCCGACAAGATGCAGATCTACAAGTACGTCGTGCACCAGGTCGCCAACGCCTACGGCAAGACCGCCACGTTCATGCCGAAGCCGATCTTCGGCGACAACGGCTCGGGAATGCACGTCCACCAGTCGATCTGGAAGGCCGGCAAGCCGGTCTTCGCCGGCAACAAGTATGCCGGTCTGTCGGACGAATGCCTCTACTACATCGGCGGCATCCTCAAGCACGCGAAGTCGATCAACGCCTTCACCAATCCGCTGACCAACTCCTACAAGCGGCTGGTGCCAGGATACGAGGCGCCGGTGCTGCTCGCCTACTCGGCGCGCAACCGCTCGGCGTCGTGCCGCATCCCGATCGCGTCCTCGCCGAAGGCAAAGCGCGTCGAGGTGCGCTTCCCGGATCCGGGCGCGAACCCCTATCTCGGTTTCGCAGCCATGCTGATGGCAGGCCTCGACGGCATCCGCAACAAGATCCACCCCGGCGACGCGATGGACAAGAACCTCTATGATCTGCCGCCGGAGGAACTCAAGGAAATCCCGACCGTCTGCGGCTCGCTGCGCGAGGCGCTCGCCTCTCTCGACGCCGACCGCGACTATCTGAAGGCTGGCGGCGTATTCTCCGACGACCAGATCGATGCTTACATCGAGCTCAAGATGGACGAGGTGATGCGCTTCGAGATGACGCCGCATCCCGTGGAATACGACCTCTATTACAGCGTCTGATCGTCCGGTCCGACCGTTCGACGTCCAGACTGCCGAAGCCAGGGCGCATCGCCGCCCTGGCGCCTCTTCGCCAGGGTGGCCCCGTTGATGTCATCGGGCTGTCAAGCGAAGGCTGTAGCGTCGTCAGCGGTCGAGGATGAGCGTCGATTTCATGTCGCCCGTCCCATCATCCGCCGCCTGCGACAATCCGTGCCGCGCTGGCCCCCGCCCACACGGTACGGCGGCGCTCGCGTCACTTCGGCCGAACGTACAACATCCCTCCGGGGCCGCCGCTGCGCGGCCCCGCCTTTCTCTGGCGGTCATTCTCCGCCATTCAGTCCTCGGCAGACTGTAGTCGGCAAACAGGCGTTGACAGGCGGGCAGATCAGCCGCACAATCCCGATCAGTTCAAGGAAAGGAGGTCTAGGACAATGACTCCACCGACCCGATTTCCGCCGTCGCGGGATGCGTAGTTGCGCTACTCCTGGCGGCGGCAGAACTCCGACAATCGAATACTTCGCATCATCGTTTCCGCGAGCGACGTTGTTCACTCGAAAGGTGATCGCTCTCTCGCGCGAGGAGCGAACGGAATTCCGGGAAACCGGACTTTTTCTGGCATGACTGCGCCACAGATGTGATCGGCGAGATGCCCTGACGGCTCCGCGAGCGATACGCGGAGCCGTTCTGCTGTAGCGCCAGCCCGCAGCGCTGCAAGATCGGTTGACATATGGCCGCACCGATATGTCACCGGGGTATCGTGACAGGGCAATGACAGTCGTCTCGGTCCGGGTTCTGGGCATAGCCCTCGCCGGATCCTTGGAGACGATATGATGGGCACATCGCCCAACACTCGGCGGTTCCACGATCTGCAGGCGTCGGACGACATCGGTCGCACCGTCTCGACCAAGGTGACGCGTGGCGACGTGATCGCCGCTCGCTACGACAGGCGCGACATCGTGCATGGCGCGCCCGGCGTTGCCGCGATTGCAGCCTCAGCGAGCCCGCTCGCCCTTATGGGTGCGAACCCGGCACAGGCTGCCGGCGGCCGCGTCGCCTGATCGGCCGGCGGTCGCGCAGGCCGCGCCGACCGGTGCGGCGCGTGGACTGAACATCGAATCGATGACCGTTGTATGCTTTGCCTGTTGGACGATCGGCGGGGGGACGGGATGCGCGACTGGTTCGGTGTCGTGCTCGCGGTTGCAGGGATCGCCCTCGTCGCGGGGAGCCTGACTTTCGGCTTGGGCGAGGCTGGCGGGGCGGGGCTCGCGCGCAACGGGCTCATCATTGCGATCGCATCGGCGCCCTATCTCGCGCTGGTCGGAGCGCACCATTTCTCGCGCACCGCAACCGGCCGCTTCATCTGCCTGACCGGACTGACGGCGCTCAGGCTGTTCTGGGTCTGGGCGTTCGGCGGCCTGGCCTGGTGGAACGCAGCTCCCGACGGCCAGAACGGCCTGACGCTCATCCTCATTCCGATGATGATGGCGGGGCTGGGCATCGCTCTGCTCCTGGCTGCCGGACTGGGCGACTGGATCGCCCGCCGGCACCTGGCCACCTAGACCATCGGCGGAAAGGCTGACATGCAGTGCTTCACAGCTTCAACCTGATCCTCGCGGGCGCCGGCATGGTGGCGGTGACCGGCAGCATCCTGCTGGAACTCAACGCTGTCGACATCTTCGCCATCACCTTTGCGGGCTTCATCATCGCCGCAACCGCGGCGCCTTACGCACTGCTGGCAGCGCTGTCGCGCCAGGTAGACTCTGATGTCGCGCGGATCGTGTGCGGTCTCGGACTGGCAGCCCTGTCAGCGTTCTGGATCTGGGCCTTCGGGGCAGTGTTCTGGTGGAACCCTACCCCCGACGCGCAGGACGGACTGGCGCTGATCGTCTTTCCCGCGCTGATGATCGCAGGGGCCGGCGCGGTGGCGATCATCGCCTGGCTAATCGCCCGTTTCGCATAGGTTGAGCCGGGGCGGGCTGCGGTCGCCCCGGCTGTCGCGATTGCCGTCGTCCGGGAACGGAGTCACCTCCAGCCGTACTGGACGGTGACACCCGCCTGGCCAGTGCCGGCCTGACCAACATGACCGGTGGTGCCATGGCCGTATTGCAGCAGACCATAGCTGTTGCCATCGCCGTGCTGCCGAAGGGTGCCGGTGTGGCCGCTGCCCTGCTGATAGATGATGCCGTGGTTGCCCCGACCGGTCTGGACCATGCCGGCGACATTCCCGGAGCCCTTCTGGACGATGCCGGCGCCGTTGCCCAGCCCGTTGGCCTGACCGAACATCTTCAGGCCGCCGGTAAGGACGTCGCGCTGGAGCTGGTCCTCCGGGACGAAATGAATGGTCACCTGGTTGCCGCTGACGATCTTGGTCGTCTGCGCTGAGGCCAGGCCGACCGGCGAGACGGTCGCGAACCCGACTGCCAGAACGGCGGCGGTAGCCGTGGTGCGAATCATGGAAATCATCCGAGGTCTCCTGTTTCTGGTCGGCCCACCGGGGCACCGATGATGGGAGTGTGCCTTCCCTGCCCTGAACCCGAGCGGAACCCGGCGTTCAGACTGCGTTCATCCGACGAGGCGGGAGTCCGTCTCCGCTCCGAGGACGGACAGGCTCCGGTTGCCCGGAGCCCGTCCGCCGGGGGCCGAGGGGGCAGCCACCTTCCTACAGCGAGATGCGTTCGCTGCAGGAAATGCGCTTGCCGTCGGACGTCACCTCGAGCTGTGCGTTGAAAGTGACGCCACGCTGGCCGAGCGTGACAGTGCCGAGGGTGGCGGGCACGCCCGGCCCGACCTGGAATTCTCCTCCCTGGCTGATGTTCGAGCGACCGCCGCCGCCGGTGCTGACCACCTTGAAGCTGTACGAGCCGCTGACCGGGGCATCGGCGCGCACGATTGCCTCAAGCGCCACCATGCCGTTGATCGACGTCTCGCGAATCTCGCAGCTGAGCGGCTGGCTGGTCGCCGCGGCGGGGTCGGTGCCGAGGGCGGCTCCGGCCATTCCGATACCAAGTGCGGCTGGCAGCACAGCCATCAGGGTGAGGATGCGGAACGTGGACATGTCGATCTCCTTGCTCGTGCGACGAGACCGGGCTCGCCTGTGACGGGTGTTGGGGGAAGCCGTGCTCCCCCCGGTTCAACCCCTTGTCTGCCCCCGACAGATCACGGGCAGGTCTGGACGAAGGCGGCGACGTTGTCGCGACCGGCCTGAACCACGTCGGCCGAGCAGCCATTGCCGACCTGCACGCCGGCGGCGACGTTGCGGTTCCCGTCCTGGGTGATGATGGCAGTGTGATTGGCCCCGAACTGGCCGACGCCAGCCGCGTTGCCGCGACCGCGCTGCCAGGTGTCGGCGAAGTTGTTGACGCCGGTCTGGCCGATGGCGCTGACATTGTTGCGACCGCGCTGGTTGGCAACCGCCGAGTTGAACACGCCGGTCTGGTGCACGCCGATCTGGTTGTTCCAGCCGGTCTGGGCGCCCCCCGCGGCATTCCAGCCGCCGGACTGATGGATGTTGACGCTGTTGGCCATGGCGGGAACCGCGGCGAAACCAATGATCGCGGCGATGGCGCTGGTGAGGATGAACGTGCGGGTCATTTTTCCGTCTCCTGCTCTCGCGGATCGTTCCGCGCTGTTGACGGTGACGGTTCTAGCGACCCCAGATGGAACCGGGCCTGAACCCCGCATTCAGGTGGTATTCATCTTCCAGGAATGGTCTTGCGCCGTACGAGACCGTCGGCCGCCCAGTTGGCCTCGCGATAGGCCATTCGTGTCGGCGGACGCGAAGTGGCACAATCGCTCCTGATTCGTTACAGCGTCGGCCGCTGTTCCCGTATTTGCGCATCCGGAAGGCCCATGGCGAAATCGCAGGACCTGTTCACGCTGTTCGATGACGACGCTCCGAAGGTCGAGGCGGCAGCGCCGAAGCCCCGGGCCGCCGAACGCCCCGCCCCTCGGGTCGTCGCACATGGCGCGGAAGATGCCTATACGGCGGCGGACATCGAAGTGCTGGAGGGGCTCGAGCCGGTACGGCGACGCCCCGGCATGTATATCGGCGGCACCGACGAGAAGGCCCTGCACCATCTGTTCGCCGAGGTGATCGACAATTCCATGGACGAAGCGGTGGCCGGCCATGCCACATGGATCGACGTGACCCTGGAGCGCGACGGCTTCCTCACTGTCACCGATAACGGCCGCGGCATTCCTGTCGATCCGCACCCAAAGTTCAGGGACAAGTCAGCACTGGAGGTCATCCTCACCACCCTGCACGCCGGCGGAAAGTTCGACTCCAAGGTCTACGACACGTCTGGCGGCCTGCACGGCGTGGGTGTATCGGTCGTCAACGCGCTGTCGGAGCGCCTCGAGGTGGAGGTCGCGCGCGGACGCCAGCTCTACCGGCAGGTCTACGAGCGGGGCATACCGCTCGGGCCGGTCGAATCGCTCGGCGAGACGATGAACCGGCGCGGCACCAAGGTGCGCTTCCGGCCGGATCCGCAGATCTTCGGCAAGGCAGCGCAGTTCCGTCCTGCCCGGCTGTTCCGGATGACGCGCTCCAAGGCGTATCTGTTCCGCGGCGTCGAGATCCGCTGGAGTTGCGCGCCCGAACTGCTGCCCGAGGACGGGTCCGTCCCGGCGCGGGAAACCTTCCACTTCCCCGGCGGTCTCAAGGATTTCCTGGCCGCCGAGATCGCGGGCGAGACACTGGTCGCGGGCGACATCTTTGCGGGCCGGGTGCAGAAGGAGGGCGGCCATGGCGGCGTCGAATGGGCCGTCGCCTGGTGTGCGGGGCGCGACGGATTCGTCTCGTCCTACTGCAACACCATCCCGACGCCCGAGGGCGGCACGCATGAGGCCGGACTGCGCTCCGCCTTGCTGAGGGGTCTCCGATCCCATGCGGAACTGACGGGTCGCAAGCGGGCGCAGATCTTCACCGCCGAAGACGTGATGACGTCGTGCGCGGCAATGCTGTCGGTGTTCATCCGTGAACCGGAGTTCCAGGGCCAGACCAAGGACAAGCTGGCCACCGCAGAGGCGACGCGGATCGTCGAGCAGGCGCTGCGCGACGAGTTCGACCACTGGCTGGCGGCGAGCCCGCAACAGGCGACGAGGCTGCTCGACTGGGTGATCGAGCGCGCCGAGGAGCGCATGCGGCGGCGCCAGGAGAAGGAGGTCGGACGCAAGACCGCCGTCCGCAAGCTGCGCCTGCCCGGAAAGCTCGCCGATTGCGCGGCGACGGCGGCGGCAGGGTCCGAGATCTTCATCGTCGAGGGCGACTCGGCCGGCGGATCGGCGAAGCAGGCGCGCGACCGGCAGACACAGGCGGTGCTGCCGCTGCGCGGCAAGATCCTCAATGTCGAGAGCGCCGCCTCCGGGAAGCTTGCCCAGAACCAGCAACTTGCCGATCTCGTCCAGGCGCTCGGCTGCGGGACGGGCAAGCAGTACAACAGCGAGGATCTGCGCTACGACAAGGTCATCATCATGACCGACGCCGACGTCGACGGCGCGCACATCGCCTCGCTGCTGATGACCTTCTTCTATCGGCAGATGCCGCAGCTGATCGATGACGGCCACCTGTATCTGGCGGTTCCCCCGCTTTATCGGCTGAGCCAGGGCGGCAAGACTCGCTATGCCCGGGACGACGCGCACAAGGACGAATTGCTGCGCACCGTCTTCAACGGGCGTGGCAAGGTGGAGATCAGCCGGTTCAAGGGTCTGGGGGAGATGCTGCCGGGCCAGCTGCGCGAGACCACGATGGATCCGAAACGGCGCACCCTGCTGCGCGTCGAGATCGCGCAGGATCGGGACGGCACGGCGGACGCGGTGTCGCGCCTGATGGGGAACAACCCCGACGCCCGTTTCCGCTTCATCCAGGAGAACGCCGCGTTCGCCGAGGATCTCGACATCTGACCTGACCGCGCGGCTGTCGCTAGTCGATCAGGAAATCTGCCAAGAGCGCGTTGACGACCTCCGGTTCTTCCAGCGTCGCCAAATGGCCCGCGCGGGGAATCGTGCGCAACACTGCCGAGCCGATGCCCTCGGCAATCTCCCGCGCAATTTCGGGAGGCGTCAATCGGTCGTGCTCGCCGACCATCACGAGCGTCGGGCAGGTGATCGCAGCCAGTTCGGGCCGCGCGTCCTTGCGATTCATGATCGCCGTTTGCTGCCGTCGGAAGGCCTCGACGCCGGTGTCGGCGGCCATCCGTCGGATGATTCCGACGAGTTCGCGATCGCCGAGGCGGCGTTCGGCCAGGAAAGCCGGCAGCAACCGATCGACGACGGGTCCGAGGCCCTCGACCTCGGCCAGCGCGATCAGCTCGGGACGCAAGGCCGTCTGGTCGGGACGGTCGGGGCGCGCCGAGGTATCCATCAGCACCAGCCGACGGATGCGTTCCGGCGCACGCGCCGCCATTTCGAACGCGATGTAACCACCCATCGACAGGCCAACGAGATCGAAACGGCCCGGAACGGACGCCAGTATGTCGTCAGCGATCGCACCGATCGACAGCTGCTGGCGATGATCTGCAACCAGGCATCTCCTCGAAGCCTCAAGTGCCGCGATCTGCGGCGCATACAGCTCGCCCGTGCACAGCAGGCCCGGCACGAAGACGATCGTCCGCTCCATTCTCCATCTCCCGCGAAACCAGCGACAATTGACGCACGGGCCCGCATGATCGACTGTGGCACAAGGTTGCCGGCGGCGCGAGCCGCCGGATGCCGACGGACGAGATCAAGGCCCATGCGCTCCGGACGTCTCGCGGTTTTCGCGTTCCTTGCCGCAGTGACGGCACCCGTCTCCCTTCAGGCCGATCCCGTCGTCGCGGCAGCGCAGGCCCTGCCCGTCGAGATCGTGCATCTGCGGATCGGCGGACGCTGGGACGGCGAGGACGGTACTTCCGGATATCATCGGTTCATCGTGGCACGGGCCGCGCCGGGGTCGCGCGCCGCCCGACTGATCGTGCAGTGGATAGACTCCGCCGGAGAATCGTCCGGCGAAACCATCGTTGCGACGACCGAGATCACCGAACTGACAGAGACCGAGCACGAACTGACCGGATTCCAGGCAGAGACCGAGTCCGAGGGCACGACACTGCATCTGGACACCGTGGATCTCGCCACCGCAACGATCGGCGGCATCACCGTGTTCCTCGAGGGACCCGGGAGTTACGTCGCGACCCCGGCCTCGAACTGACCTGCCACGTGAAATTCGTCCGATGCGGCTCCTGCGCCGATTCGCGGCGTTGACAAGTGACGGGTACCCGTTATGTTCCGCGCAAACTCAGAACGGATCGAGACTCCTTGACATCCCCGTACGTTTGGCGGACTGCCACGCGCGCAATGGTGGCTGATAGATGACGTTCGCGGAGCTTGGGCTCAGCGCGAAGGTGCTCGCGGCCGTCGAAGCCGCCGGCTACAAGTCGCCGACGCCAATCCAGGCGCAGGCGATTCCCCATGTGCTTGCCCGCAAGGATATCGTCGGGATTGCACAGACCGGAACGGGCAAGACGGCCAGCTTCGTCCTGCCGATGCTGTCCCTGCTCGAGAAGGGCCGCGCCCGCGCACGGATGCCGCGCACGCTCATCCTCGAGCCGACTCGCGAGCTTGCCGCCCAGGTCGAGCAGAACTTCGCGATCTACGGCCAGAACCACAAGCTGACCGTCGCGCTGCTGATCGGCGGTGTATCCTTCGCCGAACAGGACAAGAAGCTCGATCGTGGCGCGGATGTTCTGATCGCCACCCCGGGACGTCTGCTGGATCATGTCGAGCGGGGCAAGCTGCTTCTCACCGGTGTCGAGATCCTGGTCATCGACGAAGCCGACCGGATGCTCGACATGGGGTTCATTCCCGATATCGAGCGCATCTGCAAGCTGGTGCCCTTCACCCGGCAGACACTGTTCTTCTCGGCGACGATGCCGCCGGAGATCGAGAAGCTGACGGGGCAGTTCCTGCACAACCCTGTGCACGTTCAGGTTGCACGCCAGGCTACGGCCGCGGAGACGGTGCGACAGGTGCTGGTCAGCGCTCCGTCCTTTCCCAAGGACAAGCGGGCAGTGTTGCGAGGCGAGATCCGCCGTGCCCGGAACCTGACGACGGCGATTATCTTCTGCAATCGCAAGCGCGACGTCTCCGTCGTTTACAACTCTCTGAAACGGCACGGTTTCAATGCCGGCGCGCTGCATGGCGACCTGGACCAGCGCGAGCGAATGGCGACGCTGGCGAAGTTCCGCGCCGGCGAGATCAATCTGCTGGTAGCAAGCGACGTTGCGGCGCGCGGCCTGGACATCCCCGCCGTCAGCCACGTCTTCAATTATGACGTGCCGACGCATGCGGAGGACTATGTCCATCGAATCGGCCGTACCGGACGGGCCGGTCGCGAGGGCGACGCGGTGACGATCGTGACGCCCGAGGACAAACGCCATCTGGCCGCCATCGAGGCGATGCTGGGACGGCCGATACCGAGACGGGACACCGAACCGGACGATACGGCCCTCGGCGCAGAGGACGTAGCCGAAGACGGCGACAGTCGCGGGCGCCGCGCGTCTCGTAACCGAAAGGGTGCCGGACGCGGTCGCGGCGCGCAGCACGAAGGCCGCTCCGATCGCCGTGGCCAGGAGGCGTCAACTGGTGCAGTGGAGTCGCGGAAGGCTCCGTCGCAGCGATCAGCCGCACGCCGACCGCGAGCCGATGAGGAGCCGGATGAACCGGTCGTCGGACTCGGCGGTCACGTCCCCGACTTCCTCCTGCGGCCGGTCCGCAAGCTCAATAGAGAAGATTAGCTAAACATTTTCAGATACTTACAGACTCGTTCCGCTCGGGAAGTTTGCCGGCACGACTTAACCGGAATTTAAGGGTAGCGGGCTTATTGCTGACTGGTGGATCAATTGGTCGATGCCTGAGTTGGTCGCAGGGGGGAATTGACAGGTGACCCGAACGGACGAGTTCGAGCGATCGATCGCCTACGGTGAGGCAGCACTCACCTACCTGAAAGGCAATCGCACGCCTGCCTACCCCCGGAACTACGAGCTCTGGTACGTTTATGCGGCGGGCTTCAACCGGGAACTCAACAAGGCGGTCAACGAGGCGTTGAAGCGCCTCGGTCACCTTCCCGAGGAACTCACGCAACGGTTCTACGACGAGTTTCTTTCCCCGGTACGGTTGAGTGACCGGGTCGGCGAAGTCAGCACCCGCGTCTCGCGCGAACTCGACCAGATCATCAATCTGCTCGAGGAATCGGGTGGGAACGCCGAGAGTTACGGGGCATCGCTGCGGAGCGCCGCCGATATCCTTGGCTCTGCGGGCACGAAACAGCAGATCCGCACCGCGCTGGAAAAGGTCATTGCCGCCACGGTGTCGATGGAGCGGTACAATTCCGCGCTGGAGAAACAGCTTAAGGAGTCCCGCGTCCAGATCACGGAACTGCAGGAAAGCCTCGAGGCGATCCGCTACGAATCCCTCACCGATCAGCTGACCGGGCTTGCCAACCGCAAGCATTTCGACCAGAGCCTGGAGCGCGCGATCGACGTTGCCGCACGCCGCGGCGAGCCACTGTCGCTCGTTCTGTGCGACATAGATCATTTCAAGAAGTTCAATGATACCTATGGCCATCAGACCGGCGACCAGGTGTTGCGGCTGGTCGGAGCCGCAATCAAGAGCACGGTGAAGGGCCGCGATCTTGCCGCGCGTTACGGCGGCGAGGAATTCGGCATCATCCTGCCCAACACCTCACTCGAGGCCGGCGTCACGGTCGCAAACCAGATCCGTTCTGCCGTCATGGCCAAGGAACTGATCAAACGCTCGACTGGAGAGAGCCTCGGACGCATCACTATGTCGGCCGGCGTTGCGACCCTGAGGCCGCTCGAATCGCGCGACTCCTTGATCGAGAGGGCCGACGCCTGCCTCTATGCTTCGAAGCATAACGGTCGCAACCGCGTCACCAGTGAAGCCGAACTCGATCCCTCGACAAGTTCGGCGGTTGCCTGACGATCCGGGCTACGCCTCAGAGTCTCTTTTCGCCGGTCATCGTCGTTCCATCAGGTCCGGGCATGGACGGCGATCAGTGAACCGACGGCAAGCGCGGGCAAGATGCGATCAATCCTGACGTCGGCGCCGCCGAACATCTGCCGGATCTGGAGGTCCTCCACGCCGGCGAACGGGTCTTCGACATGAACCAGACACGTACGGCAGGGTGTCGTCGCGGCGGACTCAGCTGCCCTGCACCGCTGGCGTCAGCAGCACCGATTCGCCGCAGCCGCAGGCTGACGTCTGGTTCGGATTGTTGAAGACGAATCGGGCCGACAGCTTGTCGACCTGATAGTCCATCTCCGTACCAAGCAGGAACAGGACCGCCTTGGGGTCGACCAGCACGGTAACGCCCTTGTCCTCGACGACCTCGTCGTTCGGAGCGACCGTTTCGGCATATTCCATCGTATAGGTCATGCCGGCACAGCCACCGTTGCGCACGCCGATGCGCAGGCCGGCCAACGGCCGGTCGGAACTGGCCATGATCTCGCGGACGCGCTCCGCCGCCCGTTCGGTCAGCGTGATCACCTTGGGTCGCGGTCGCACAGCAACGTTCATCCGTATCGCCCCTGATCGCTCGTCCAGCCGCTATATAGGGTCAGAAGAAGTCGAGGGCGACCCGTGCCTCCTCCGACATTCGGCTCGGATCCCAGGGCGGGTCGAACACCATCCGCACCTTGACGTCGCCGACGCCGTCAACGGCGCTCACGGCGTTCTCCACCCAGCCCGGCATCTCGCCGGCGACCGGACAACCCGGCGCGGTCAATGTCATGTCGATCGACACGTTGCGGTCATCATCCACATCAATTCGGTAGATCAGCCCTAGCTCGTAGATGTCGGCAGGAATCTCCGGATCGTACACCGTCTTCAATGCGCCGATGATGCCGTCGGTCAGCCGCTCGAGTTCGGCGGGCGGAATGGTGGAGCCGGGTTCTGCCGGAATCGCGGTCGTTTCGGTGATGTCGCTCATTGCGAACCTTTCTCGCCACAAGTCGCAGCCGCCATCCCGTCTGCAGGCAAGGCCGCAAGGTCGGGATCGGGGCGCATCGGATGTGTCGTCCTGCCCTTCCGGACCCGGATCGGCCTGTCGCCCCTCCGGGATGACCGTCCGAGACCGGCAGGCAGAAGCGTCATGCGAACATCTGCTGCGCCTTGCCGAGCGCCTCGGCCAACCGGTCGATCTCCTCGAATGTATTATACATGGCGAACGAAGCGCGACAGGTCGAGGTCACGCCGAATCGGGCAAGCAGCGGCTGGACGCAATGCGTGCCCGCACGCACCGCAACCCCGTAGCGGTCGATGACGGTCGACACGTCGTGGGCGTGGGCTCCCGCCAATTCGAATGAGACGATCGCGCCCTTTCCCGGTGCAGTACCGAAGATCCGCAGCGAATTCATTTCCCCCAACCGCTGGTGGGCGTAATCCCTGAGGCGCGCCTCATGCGCTGCGATCGCGTCGCGGCCGATCGTCTCCATGTAGTCCAAGGCGGCGCCAAGGCCGATCGCCTGAACGATCGGTGGCGTCCCCGCCTCGAACCGATGTGGCGGCTCGCCATAGGTCACCCAGTCGGTCGTGACGTCGCGGATCATCTCGCCGCCGCCATTGAAGGGCGGCAACGTCTCCAGCGCCGCGCGCTTGCCGTACAGGACGCCAACACCGGTCGGGCCATACACCTTGTGGCCGGTAAAGGCGTAGAAGTCGCAATCGAGATCGCGCACATCGACCGGCAGATGCACCGCCGCCTGGCTGCCATCGACCAGCACCGGAATGCCGCGCTCATGCGCGATCCGCACGACCTCCTTTACCGGCACGACGGTGCCGAGCATGTTCGACATGTGGGTGATGGCGACGATCCTGGTGCGTTCGGTGAGAAGCTTCTCGAACTCTTCGAGCAGGAATGACCCGTCATCCGCGACCGGTGCCCATTTGAGCACGGCGCCCCTGCGCTCGCGCAGGAAATGCCAGGGCACGATATTGGAGTGATGCTCCATGATCGACAGGACGATCTCGTCACCTGCACCGATCCCCTGCCCGACGGACGAGGCAACAAGGTTGATCGCCTCGGTGGCATTGCGGGTGAACACGATCTCGTCCGCGGCTTCGCCATTCAGGAAGCGTCGCACCTTCTCGCGGGCCAGCTCGAAGTTTTCGGTCGCAACATTCGAAAGGTAATGCAATCCCCTGTGTACGTTCGCATATTCCGATTCATAGGCGCGGGTGATCGCCTCGATCACCTGTCGCGGCTTCTGTGCCGACGCGGCATTGTCGAGATAGACGAGCGGCTTGCCGTAGACCTGGCGGGCGAGGATCGGAAAGTCCCGGCGGATGCGATCGACATCGTAGTGGGTTCGCCCTGGCGCGACATCTGCGGCGACGGTCATCTCAGCTCTCTCCGGCTGGCGTGCGATCGGCGACCCATGCATGAGCCATCTCCGACAGGGCCGCGCAGATCGCGTCATCACCGATGACGTCGATCGCCTCGGATACGAACGCCTCGATCAGGAGTGCCTTCGCCTGCACCTCGGGAATGCCACGGGCGCGCAGATAGAACAGCAGATCCTCGTCGATCCGGCCTGCCGTAGCGCCATGGCCGCACTGGACATCATCGGCATAGATCTCGAGCTCCGGCTTGTTGTCCATCTCGGCGTCGTCGGACAGCATCAGCGCCTGGCTCATCATGCGGCCATCCGTCTTCTGGGCGACCGGCCGGACCAGGATCATGCCCTGGAAGACGCCGCGCGCGCGTCCGTCCAGTACCGTCTTGAACAGCTCACGGCTCGCCGATCCCGGCAGTGCGTGATCGACGAAGAGAGTCGTGTCGCCATGCTGACGCCCGCCGAGCAGCTGAACGCCGGCAATGTCGGCCGATGCCTGGGCGCCGACGAAGGTTACCGCAATCTGGTTGCGCGACACGGCGGCGCCAACCGTGAACGGCGCGCAAACCAGTCGCGCGCCGGCCCCGACATCGGCCGCCGCAGTCGCCAGATGGACGGCAGCATCACCGTCGGCCTGGACCTTGCCCCACACCAGCCTGCCCTCATCGGCGACACTGAGGCGGCTTGCGGTGTTGACCAGATAGGCGATTGCGTCCGGTCCTTCGTAGGTCTCCACAACGATTGCCGAGGCGGCCTTGCCGACCCTGATGCGGTTGCGCAGGTAGATCGCGGCCGGCGCCGGCACAGTGGCAACGCAGGCCAGGTGAACCGGCCTGTCGAGGATCACCCCGTCCGGAATATCGAGCACGAGACCGGAGCGGACGAAGGCGGTATTGAGATCGAGGATCGGCGTCTGCGAATGGGCGGGCCATGCGGAGACCAGCTCGGGCTGCGACTCGAGCGATTCCGACAGCGCCCGAACCGTCACGCCGGCCGCCGCCAGCTCCTGCGGCAGCACGGGCGCCCCGCCATCCACGATCACGATGCGCCAAGCGTCGATCGCCCCGAGTACCTCCGGTTCGACCTGCGCGGGTGACGGCGTCGCCGGCTCCGGCAGCTCGCGCAGCAGTGTCCTGAGATCGGTGTACTTCCAGTCCTCCAGACGGCGGTGGGGCAGGCCCGAGGCGGCGAAGCGGGCGATTGCTTCGCTCCGCGCGGCACTGGCCGCCGCTCCGCCTGGCAGGCTGGCGCACAGCCGTTCGAACTGTTCGGCCGCCGCCAGCTCCGCCGGGGTCTGGACGTTACGAACTCCGATGTTCATTTTCGCCACCTGTCTGCCCGTCTCAGGCTGCCGTCGTGTAGGCGGCGTAGCCGGACTTCTCGAGCTCGAGCGCAAGCTCCTTGCCCCCCGTCCTGACGATCCGACCGTCGGACATGACGTGCACGATGTCCGGCACGATGTGATCGAGCAGCCGTTGGTAATGGGTGATGACGATCATCGCCCTCTCCGGCGAGCGCAGCGCGTTGACGCCCTCGGAGACCACCCGCAGCGCATCGATGTCGAGCCCCGAATCGGTCTCGTCGAGCACGCACAGCCGCGGCTGCAGCAGCGCCATCTGCAGGATCTCGCTGCGCTTCTTCTCGCCGCCCGAGAAGCCGACATTGACGGGGCGCTTCAGCATGTCCTGGGAGATGTTCAGCGCAGCCGATTTCTCGCGAACCAGCCGCATGAACTCCGGGGTCGACAGTTCGCCCTCGCCGCGCGCCTTGCGCTGGGCGTTGAGCGCCGTCTTGAGGAAGGTCATGAAGGCGACGCCGGGAATTTCGACCGGATACTGAAAGGCGAGAAACACGCCCTCCGCTGCCCGCTCGTCGGGCTCCATGTCGAGAAGGTCCTCGCCACGGTAGAGGATCTCGCCGTCCGTGACCTCGTAGTCCTCCTTGCCGGCCAGCACATAGGACAGCGTCGACTTCCCGGAGCCATTCGGCCCCATGATCGCGTGCACCTCGCCGGCGTTCACCGTCAGGTCGAGCCCCTTGAGGATCTCGGTCCCGTCCTCTGCGATCCTGACGTGAAGGTTCCTGATTTCGAGCAGAGCGGTCATGTCTTGATCTTTCTTCAATAGCTGCGGCTCTCGCGCATCTCGTAGTGCTGAGAGCGTGCGTCGAAACGCTTCAGGAGCTTGCGCGCTGCATCGGGGACATACGCCAATTCATAGTCCTCGCCGACGAAAGCCTTGACGTCGTCGCGCGTCTCGAAGCGCATGATGGTGATGAACTCCTCCTCACCGTCGAGCGAACGGCGCAGCAGGTCGATCCCCCTGAAGCCGGGGATGTGCATCTGCTCGATGCCATGGAAGATCTCCCGCTTCAGCAGGGTCTCGTAGGCATCGCCATTCTCCGGTGCGGTGTAGCCGTGCCAGATGCGAAGGATCATCGTTGCATCGCCTCCGGTCAGCCCACCGATCCCTCTAGGCTGATGCCGATCAGCTTCTGGGTCTCGACCATGAACTCCATCGGCAGCTGTTGCAGGACGTCGCGGACGAATCCGTTGACGATCAACGCCACCGCCTCCTCTTCCGACAGACCGCGCTGCATGCAGTAGAACATCTGGTCGTCGGAGATCTTCGAGGTGGTCGCCTCGTGCTCGAACACCGCCGTGGCGTTCTTCGATTCGATATAGGGCACGGTGTGGGCGCCGCAGCGGTTGCCGATCAGCAGCGAGTCGCACTGGGTAAAGTTGCGCGCCCCGGTCGCCCTGGCGTGCGCCGAGACCAGGCCGCGATAGGTGTTGTTGGACTGCCCTGCAGCGATGCCCTTCGAGATGATCCGGCTCGAGGTATTGCGGCCGAGATGGATCATCTTGGTGCCGGAATCGACCTGCTGGTGACCGTTGGAAATGGCGATCGAATAGAATTCCCCACGCGAATTGTCGCCCCTCAGGATGCAGCTCGGGTACTTCCAGGTGATCGCCGACCCGGTCTCGACCTGCGTCCAGGAGATCTTCGAGTTGCGGCCGCGGCAATCGCCACGCTTGGTGACGAAGTTGTAGATTCCGCCCTTCCCGTCCTTGTCGCCCGGATACCAGTTTTGCACGGTCGAATACTTTATCTCGGCGTCATCCAGCGCGACCAGTTCGACGACAGCAGCATGCAGCTGATTCTCGTCGCGCATCGGCGCCGTGCAGCCTTCGAGATAGCTCACATAGGCGCCCTTGTCGGCGATGATCAGCGTACGCTCGAACTGGCCGGTCTGCCTCTCGTTGATGCGGAAATAGGTGGACAGTTCCATCGGGCAGCGCACGCCCGGCGGCACGTAGACGAACGATCCGTCGGAGAACACCGCGGAATTGAGCGTGGCATAGAAGTTGTCGCTCGTCGGCACAACCGATCCAAGATATTTGCGCACCAGATCCGGATGCTCGCGCAGCGCTTCGGAGATCGAGCAGAATATGACGCCGTGCCGGGCGAGTTCCTCGCGGAAGGTCGTCACCACCGAGACGGAGTCGAACACTGCGTCGACGGCGACCCGCGCGCCCTCGACGCCGGCCAGCACCGCCTGTTCCTTGAGCGGAATGCCGAGCTTGGCGTAGGTCTCGAGAAGCTGCGGATCGACCTCGTCGAGGCTCTTCGGCGCCTTAGCGGTCTTCGGCGCGGCGTAATAGTAGAGGTCATCGAAGTCGATCTTAGGATAGCTGACCCGCGCCCAGGTCGGCTCGGTCATCGTGCGCCAGCGCCGATAGGCATCGAGGCGCCAGTCGAGCATCCAGTCGGGCTCGCCCTTCTTGGCGGAGATGAACCGGACGATGTCCTCGTTCAGTCCCTTCGGCGCCTTCTCCGACTCGATCTCGGTAAAGAAGCCGTACTTGTACCTATCGACGTCGATCTCGCGAACCTGCTCGATCGTCTCGCGAACTGCTGGCATTCATTGCTCCTTCGCTCACGGCTTCAAGGGCCGTGGGTTTCGCTCATGCCGCGACGACACTGGCCTGCCGGCGTCCGGCAAATCTCTCCTCGAGTCTCCGCCACGCCTTCAGGAGGCGTTCGACGTCCTCGCGCGTGCTGGACCAGCCGAGGCTCATGCGGATCGCGCCGGAGGCAAGGTCCGGCGACACCCCCATGGCGGCAAGCACGTGCGAGCGCCCGACCTTCCCGGACGAGCAGGCCGATCCAGAACTGACGCACACACCGTCCAGATCTAGCGCGATCATCGCACTCTCGGCGGCAATACCGGGAACCGCAAAGCAACTGGTATTCGCCAGTCTCGCCCGCCCGGAAGCGAAGATGACCGCAGAGGGCGAGATAGTGCGCAACGACCGCTCGAACCAGTCCCTCAGCTCGCAGATCTTGTCCTCACCAGACACGTCTGCGGCCGCAAGTCGGGCCGCCGCGCCGAAACCCGCAATCGCCGGAACCGGCTCGGTGCCCGTTCTGAGCGAGCGCTCCTGCCCGCCGCCACCCCAGAGCGGCACGACCGGAACCGACCGCGTGCGACGCACGAGCGCGCCGACACCCTGCGGCCCGCCCAGCTTGTGGGCCGACAGGCTGAGGAGGTCGACCCCGAGCGACTCGAGGTCCGTTCCTGTCCGACCGGCCGCCTGCACGGCATCGCAATGTACCAAGGCGCCGGCGGCATGGGCGAGTCGCGCTGCCTCGGCGACCGGCTGAAGAACGCCCGTCTCGTTGTTGGCGGCCATGACCGACACCATCGCCGGCACCGGCGTCGTCGCGAGGCGCCGCTCGAGCCACTCCAGATCGATGACGCCATCGCCATCTACCGGGATCGTCTCGACATGGTCCGGGGCGAAGCGGCCACCGGCCAGGACGCAGGGATGCTCGACGGCGGAGACGAGCAGCCGGTCGCCCGGAGCACGTGGCGCAAGCGCCAGGGCCGCGGCCTCGGTACCGCCGCTGGTGAAGACGACATTGGCCGGGTCGGCGCCGACCAACCCGGCCACGGCCGCACGCGCCTCCTCGATCAGCCGACGCGCCTCGCGCCCGGCGGCATGCACCGAGGACGCATTACCCGAAATGCGCATCGCTGCGGCCATGGCCTCGGCCACCGCGGGCCGGACCGGCGCAGTCGCGTTGAAATCCAGGTAGGCCGTCGTCCCCACCTGTCGCTGGCTCCTCTTGCCGACAGGAACCTCGTGTCTTGAACTCTTGCGTCCGACACAAGATATGTGATGTCTGTCCGGGAAACGCGCAGTGTTTGCGCCGCTGCGGCGAAAGCCCGGGCCGCGTCACCCACTTTCGAAGTGTTCTAAACTGTTGTAGGAGGGCGTCGCGCGGGTGTCAAGAATGCGTCCGCGCGCTCAGGTCCGCGGCGGCGCAGAGTCTTCGTCCTCGGCGATGGCCTTCCTGCGCAACGACAACAGAGGACGGTCCGTCTCATGCCGGAAGTAATCTTCACGGGACCAGCCGGTCGCATCGAAGGCAGATATCAGCCGCCGAAGACCCGGCACTCGCGGATTGCGCTCATCCTGCATCCGCACCCGCAGTTCGGCGGGACGATGAATAATCAGATCGCCTACCAGCTCTATTACATGTTCGCCGAACGCGGCTTTGCCGTGCTGCGCTTCAACTTCCGCGGGGTTGGGCGCAGCCAGGGAACCTTCGACCACGGCCAGGGTGAGCTATCGGACGCCGCCGCCGCGCTGGACTGGGTTCAGGGCCTCAATCCCGACGCGCGGGCCTGCTGGATCGCCGGCTTCTCGTTCGGTTCCTGGATCGGCATGCAGCTGCTGATGCGACGTCCCGAGGTCGAAGGCTTCATCTCGATCGCACCGCAACCCAATCTCTACGACTTCTCGTTCCTCGCGCCCTGCCCCTCATCGGGGCTGATCGTTCACGGCTCCGCCGATCGCGTCGTGCCGCCGTCCGACATCCAGACGCTGGTGGAGAAGCTCAAGACGCAAAAGGGAATCGTCATCGACCAGCAGATCGTCGAGGGCGCCAACCACTTCTTCGAGAACAAGGTCGACGAACTGATGGCGATCTGCGGCAGTTACCTCGACAGGCGGCTGGCCGCTGCCGCGAAGGAAGACGACGCCGCCTGAGCGGCGGGCCGCACCCGCTGTCGCAGCCCCCCAAACCCAGCGAGATGCCCGGGTCAAGCCCGGGCATGTGTGGGATCGGCGTCGAGAGGGCGGAATCAGACGGGCTGCGGGCTCGGACACACCTTTCAGCTGTGCGCAGATGGCACCACGCCGCGCGCCTGCTGTCTGCCCCGAAGCCCCTGCCGGACCCGAGCCAGCACCCCTGGGCATCCGGACCCTTCCCGATCGATCAGCGCCCCGATGCGACTGCCCTCGCCACGACCCCGCCCGTCATCGCCTTCGGCACGCCCGTCGTCGTCGGGTAGCTGAGCGGCAGGCCCTTCAGCGAGCGCACGGCGAGATAGGCGAAGGCTTGGGCCTCGATATGGGACGCCGACAAGCCGGCAGCGTCGGCGGTCGTGACGGGCGCCGACAGCCGTGCGCTCAGCATCGCGAGCAGCGTCTGATTGCGGGCACCGCCACCGGCGACGATCCAGCGGCGGACCGGCGCCGGAAACCAGCGTTCGGCTGCGGCCACGGATGCCGCCGTGAAGGCAGCCAGCGTCGCCGCACCGTCCTCAAGCGACAGCGCGGAGACCGCCCCGAGCGGAAAGTCGTTGCGATCGAGTGACTTCGGCGGCGGCCGGTCGAAATAGGCGTCGTCCATCAACGTCGCCAACGCCACCGTGTCGACCTGGCCAGCGGCCGCGATGCGGCCGTCCTCGTCGAAGGCGATGCCGGCCCGCTGCATCACCCAGTCGTCGATCAGCGCATTGCCCGGCCCGGTGTCGAAAGCGACAGGATCGCCCTCTCCAACGAAGGTGACATTGCCGACGCCACCCAGGTTGAGGATCGCCACCGGCAGCCTCCAGCCGTGACGACGGGCGATCGCGCGGTGATAGGCGGGCACGAGTGGCGCGCCCTGACCGCCCGCGGCAACGTCGGCCGCCCTGAAATCGTAGACGACGGGAATGCGGAGCCGATCGGCGAGCGCCGCCGCGTCGCCGATCTGCACGGTCAGGCGCTGCTCGGGCCGGTGCAGCACCGTCTGGCCATGGAACCCAACGACATCCACATCCGCGGCCGACAGTCCCGCAGCGACGAAGAGCGCCTCGACAGCCTCCGCATGGGCGGCCGTGACCATGCGCTCCGCTTCCGCGAGCACGCCCGCCCGATCGGAGCGGTCGGCGATGGCGCGCGCTGCGACGAGCGCCTCGCGCAGGACGGCGCGCTCGGCCGGCACGTATGGTCGTTCCGCCAGCGCGCCATAGGCTGCTATCGTCTCTCCATCCGTGACGAGGACGGCTGCATCGACACCGTCCATCGACGTGCCACTCATCAGACCGATCGCCGTCAGCGCTTTCGTCACGCCCATGCCTCTGCTAGAGGGTGCCGCCATTCCAATCGAGGTCGCCGGCTGGCGATGGCTGGCCGCGACCGCAGTCTGGATACCACGCGATGAGCGGTTTCAAGTCCGATTTCCTGCACGTTCTGTCCGAGCGCGGTTACATCCATCAATGTTCTGATGCGGACGGGCTCGATGCCAAGGCGCACGAGGGCTCCCTCGTCGCCTATGTCGGCTACGACTGCACCGGGCCGTCGCTGCATGTCGGGCACCTGCTGTCGATCATGATGCTGCGCTGGTTCCAGAAGACGGGGCATACACCGATCACGCTGATGGGTGGCGGCACGACCCGCGTCGGCGACCCGTCCGGCAAGGACGAGATGCGCAAGCTGCTCACCTACGAGCAGATCGAGGCCAACAAGCAGAGCCTGAAGGAGGTGTTCTCGCGCTTCGTCGCGTACGAGGGCGCGAACGCCGCGATCATGTCGGACAATGCCGAATGGCTCGCGCCGCTCAACTACATCGACTTCCTGCGCGAGGTCGGCCGGCACTTCTCCGTCAACCGGATGCTCAGCTTCGATTCCGTGAAGCTGAGGCTGGATCGCGAGTCGGAACTGTCTTTCCTCGAGTTCAACTACATGATCCTACAGGCTTACGACTTCGTGGAGCTGAACCGGCGCTACGGCTGCGTGCTGCAGATGGGCGGATCCGATCAGTGGGGCAACATCATCAACGGCATCGATCTCGGCCGACGCATGGGCACGCCGCAGCTCTATGCGCTGACCTGTCCGCTCATCACCACCGCGTCGGGTGCCAAGATGGGCAAGACCGCCGCCGGCGCCGTCTGGCTCAAGGCCGACATGCTCAGCCCCTGGGACTACTGGCAGTTCTGGCGCAACACGGAGGATGGCGACGTCGGCCGCTTCCTGAGGCTGTTCACCGACC
Organism: Tepidamorphus gemmatus; assembly: GCF_004346195.1. NCBI lineage: Bacteria > Pseudomonadati > Pseudomonadota > Alphaproteobacteria > Hyphomicrobiales > Tepidamorphaceae > Tepidamorphus > Tepidamorphus gemmatus. Next base: position 68,718 of record NZ_SMAK01000004.1, read on the forward strand.
TGCCGCTGGACGAGATCGCCCGGCTCGAGGCGCTGCGGGGCGCAGAGATCAATGAGGCGAAGAAGGTGCTGGCGAACGAGGCGACGGCGTTGCTGCACGGCCGCGCCGCCGCCGAGGCAGCCGCCGAGACGGCGCGCAAGACGTTCGAGGAAGGCACGCTCGCCGAGACGCTGCCTACGGTCGAGATTTCCGGCGGCGAGCTAGACGAGGGCATCGGCGTGCTGACTGCCTTCGTCCGCGCCGGCCTTGTCACCTCCAACGGCGAGGCCCGCAGGGCCGTCGCCAACGGCGCGCTGCGCGTCAACGACAATCCCGTAACCGACCCTGCCGCATTGCTGCGCGCCGCAGACGTGACGGCGCAGGGCGTGATCAAGCTTTCGTTCGGGCGCAAGAGACACGTGCTGCTCAGACCACGCTGAGCCCTCAGCGCTGCAGCGGCTCGATCGCATCGGTCGCCGTGCGCGGTACGGCGGCGCGCGGATTGTCCATGCCGAAGATGTAGCGGAACACGCCTGGCGCCACGACCGAGATCGGATTGATGGTCAGAACCGGCGCGTCCATCGTGCCCGATATCGAATAGGTGATGCCGAGCAGGCCTTCGTTGGGCTTGCCGCCGAGCAGTGGCCCGAGGAAGAGCGGCAACTGGCCGAACAGGTTGTTCAATGCGTAGAGTGGCACATAGGTGCCATGGATCGCCAGGCGCTTGGCCGCGAGGTCGAGCGAGCCTTCGACGGTGGCGCCGACAGCAACTCCGCGCAGCACGCCGTCGCTGACCAAGATCGTCGGGCCAATGCGCTGGAACGAGGCGGAGAACCGGTCAAACCCGACATCCGAAACGTTAAGACCCTGCTGCGGTGAGGTGGTCACCGTCGCGGAATCGGGACGTCCCCGCGACTGCTGCTCGCCGCCTTCGATCAGGTGGGCAAGCGAGGGATCGTTGGCGATCCGGAAGCGGTCGACGTCGATGGTCCCCGCCATGGACGCGTTGGCGCCGCGACGCGCTGCCGCGAGCCGCAACCGGCCACCCCGCATGTTCGCATAGATACCACTCCAGGCCAGCGTGGTCCCCGCATCGGCACTTTCCACGCTGAGATCGGCATTTGTTCCGTCGTCGGAATGGCGCAGACTGATCGGCGCACCCCCCTCGCCGGAAGCCGAGAGTTCGAGGCGCGCGATACGTCCGCCGGTGCGCGAGATCGTCCCCGACAGGTTGGTGAGGGTGACGCCACCCGCTCCGATCGCCCGCTCCACGTCGATGTCGATCCGCATCCCGCTGCCGCCGACCTCGGCGCCGCCAGCGCCACTTCGCTGGTTCACGAGCGCCCCGCGAAGATCGATCGACTTGCCGGTCAGGGACACGTTCCGGACCCCGTTCACGGTCCGACCATCAACCGAGATGTCGGTGCCTCGCGCCGACCGGAGCACCGGCAGGTTGATGCGCGAGAGTCCGCCGCCCTTCTCGAACTCGGCCGATCCCTCAACCTGCAGCGAGCTCGAGACGAGCTTCAGATTGGTCAGACGGACCGCGTTGCTGGTCTGCGCCAACACGAACTCGGCCGTGGCCTGCTCGCCGGCAGGCTTCTCCACCCCAAGGGCCGCGAACCCGATACGGGCCCGCGTGAGGTCGGCATGAATGTGCTGGGAGGTGCCGTCGGCGGTCGCCCGGACATCGGAGACCGTCGCGACGATCGGACCGGACAGGATCTCGTCGAGCGGAAGACCGAGCCGGCGCCGGGCAGCCTCGTCGAGCGTCATCGTCACGGATCGGGCGCCGGGCTCCCCACCGGGCAGCAGCGGGTCGTCGACGGCAACGGCGGCACGCACGCCGTCGAGTTCGGCAGTGCCGGCGATGGAGATCCGGCCATCCTCAATTCGCAGATCGACGTCACCGTCGGTGACGCGACGGGCACCGGCGAAGTTGTTCGCGGCGAAGTCCTCGATCCGACCCTCAACCTGCAGCTCGATGTCCGGGAAGCGCAGATCGTCGATGAATGGTATCGTCATGTGGATGTCGAACCGGCCGTTGCCCTCGAAGTCATCGACATTCATGCCGCGCGAGGCGGCGAAATCGATCGGCGGCTGATCGAGCAGCACGAGTGCATCGCTCAGCTTGCCTTCGAGCTTCAAATCGACGATCCCGGTCGAGGGATGGGAGGGAATGTCGGGGACCTCGAAGCGGCCGGCGGCCACGCGAAGGACGCCGCTTTGAGGAAGCTCGATCCGCGCCTCGGAGGTGAGGCGAATGTCGAACCGCTGGCCATCGACGCGGCCCGTGGCCGCAACCCCGACCATCGGAGGAAGATCACCCAGATACCGAAACGACACGTCACGCGCTCGGAACGACAGGTCGAAGGCGCCTTGCGGCAGCGGCACACCGCGCAGCGCCGAGGCGATCTCCTCCGGCTTTATGTCGACATTGATCCGGGCATCGAGGATGTCGCCCGACAGGAGATTGCGCACGGCCCAGCGCCGCGCCTTGGGTGCCAGGACCGCGGGCCAGGCCGATTTGAGCGTGTCGACGGTCATGTCCGTTACCGAGCCGGCCAGCTTAACGCCGGGGCTCTCGCCGCGGCCGCCGACAAAGCCCACGAATGAACCGGCCGTCTGTCCGCTGATCAGATCCAGACGGGACACATGCAGGACACGCTGGTCGGGGACGAGAAACCCCTCGAGCGTGATGGAATTGTAGCTGCTCGGCAGATCGCCATTCGGATCGGCGATCGAGATATCCGAGAAATCGAGCTTGAGGGGGATGGTGCCATAGCTGAAATCGCCTCGCTCCGGCACGGCGATCTGCCCGGTTAGGCGAAATCCGGTCTCCCCCGCCAGCAGCCGCGACGGCCGGATGATGATGGTGCCCGTCGAATACCGCCAGTCGACGGCGATATCGGCCTCGTCGATCAGAAAACGATGCTCGCCGATCCCGACATGACCAGCTCCGATCAGCACCTCGCTCGACAGCCAGTCGAGGGCGCCGTCGACACCGATGGTCAGCGAGAAGTCGGCAGAGATCGGACTGGTCATCACGAAGGGCAGCTGCTTCGGCAGCAGCGGCTCGAGATCGGCGATCGCGAGGTTGCGTATTCCCCCGGACAGGATCACGCCCCCGCCGAGCGAGCGCCGCGCCGACCCCTCGAAGCTCGGCATGCCGGCTCCGTCACCGATTCCGACCGCGAATGCGATCTCTCCCTCCCGGTCACTGCGCGAGACCACGAGCTCGACATTGTCGATGTCATGCCGACTGCCCGCCTCATCGAATACGCTCACTCGGGCATTGCGGACACCGAACCTGGACAGGCCCTGGCGGTTCTCGGCGCCGAGCAGCGCGAACAGGACGGCGAATGCCTCTACCGGAGCAACCAGGGGCGCGGAGCGCGGCGGCTGTGAAAGACCCGCGGCTGTCTCGGCGTCGGGCGAGGCCGTCTGGAAGCGCAGACTGCCATCGACCTGCCGGAGATTCATCCGCGGCCGGATCAACCAGACGCTGCTCGGCGCGATCCGCCCGGTGACCAGCGCGAGGCCTGAAAGCCCGATTGCAGCCCGCGGCGCGGCAAACACGGCATTGCCGTCCGGCCCGGTCACCGCGACATCTCGCAACCTCAGGACAAGATCGAGCGTATCGCGGTCGCGCTCGATGACCGTATCCTCGATCGTCACGCGATAGCCGACTGGCAGTTGCTGCTGCACGGCATCGGCGATTCGCGGCGTCAGGAAGGCAACCGACAGCGGACTGTCGGAAAGTCTGACCATGAGCAGAACGAGCGCCACGACGGCCAGCAGCGCCACCGCCGCGAATCCCTGCCCGACGCGCAGCCAGAGTCGGCGGCGTGCCGCAATCAGTCGGATTCGTGCCAGTCCCGCGACCGCCGCGCGCTGGAGGTACTGCTTGCCATCCGCAGTGGATCGGGTGCTGGATTCCATCAGATCCCAGGATTCACATTCGACGCGTCGCGCGACCCCGAATGCTAGGCAGGCTAGCGGCGGCGCGTTCGATCGGCCGGCACAACAATCCGCAAAACCGTACTATTCGTACACGGGACATTAGCGGCACCACCGATTCCCCGGTGGCGTTGTGATCCAACAATACGGACGAAAGGAAGGCAGACCAATGGTCAAGCAGGCAGACGCGGCTTCATCCGGCCCCGAGATCGGCGAGCGCGCCCCGGACTTCGACCTGCCGGCCGCCGGCGGTGGCCGGTTGCGGCTCGCGGATTTCAAGGGCCGTGTACTGGTGCTCTACTTCTATCCCAAGGACGACACCAGCGGCTGCACCCGGGAAGCGCTTGATTTCCAGGAGTTGCGCGAGCAGTTCGAGGCAGCCGGTGCGACGATCATCGGCATGTCTCCCGATCCGGCGACGTCGCATGACAAGTTCCGCACGAAGCATGGCCTCGACATTGCACTTGCCTCGGATCCGGAAACGACGACGCTTCAGGCCTACGGGGTGTGGAAGGAAAAATCCATGTACGGGCGAAAGTACATGGGCGTCGAACGCTCGACCTTCCTGATCGACGGCGAGGGTGTGATCCGGCGGGTCTGGAGAAACGTCAAGGTGCCTGGCCATGCGGCCGAGGTCCTCGAGGCAGTCAGGCACTTTGCGCCTTGACCACCCCTCCGGCCCAGGCAATTTCGGACGGATTGGCGTTCCGGCGGCCCATGAGGCACGTCTGGCCGACGCTCGCACCAGCAGGGTCCGGGCGTCCAATTGGCAGTTCGTTAACCCTAATCCTTCGAGAATGGCGGCCGACGATCGTGATCAACCGCCGCTCGGACGATGCAGACGCCACCCTCCGCTTTCGGCCGCCGCGCCCAGCCGCACAGGATCATCCTCGCGCGAGGCGAACGGGTGCGTGCGCTCACCCTGCCCCACTGGGCCGGCTGGGCGTGCCTCGCCGGCCTTTGCGCCGTATTGGTGTGGCTTGTCGGCGCAACCGCCTACATCGCCTTCCATGACGAGATCCTCGCGACGGCGCTTGAGCACCGGGTAGCGGTGGAGCGGTCCTACGAGGACCGGATCGCCCATCTCCGACGCCAGATCGACGAGATCAACACCCGCCAGTATCTCGACCAGCAGGCATTCGAATCGCGCCTCGCGGCGGTGCTGCGGCGCCAGCAGGAACTCGAGGAGCGCCAGCACCGGATCGCCGCGCTGATCGAGGCCGCCCGCCAGCGCAAGGTGACTCTGGCCGTTCCGTCTGCCCCGCAGACAACGGCCAACTTTGCCGACGCCGGCGTCGCCAGCCCGTTGATGACGTCGTACCGCCAGGATCGCCCGGCACCGCTCGATGGCACCATCCCCTCACGGAATACCGCGGCCGCGCCGGACGCACCCAGCCGTCCCCTGGTGGTGACAAAGGCGCTTGGGGACGGTCCGATGGCAGCGATCGAGGCTTCGATGAACCATGTTGACGCGGTACAGGGCGAGATCGTCGCGACGCTCGCTGCGTCGGTCGAGGCTCTCAACAGCCGTCTCGAGCAGGTGATGAATTCGGTGGGCTCGCGCGGAAGTTCCCCCGCTGCTCCCGGCATGGGCGGACCGCTGATCGAATTGCGCGATTCGGTGGTGGTGCGGGGGGCGCCGGACATGGAGCTGAGGCGCCTTGAAGCCGGTCTCGACCGCCTCGACAAACTCCGCTTCCAGGTCTCCAGATTGCCCGTGCGCCTTCCGCTTCCGGGAGAAGCCGAGATTACCAGCGGCTTCGGCACCCGCATCGACCCGTTCCTGGGCCGCCCGGCACTCCATACCGGCGTCGACTTTCGCAGCGAACCGGGCGATCCGGTCCTGGCCGCCGCCGGCGGAACGGTGGAGATCGCAGAATACAGCGGCGGTTATGGCAACATGGTCGAGATCGACCATGGTAACGGCTATTCCACGCGCTACAGCCACCTCAGCAGCATTCTGGTGAAAGCGGGCGACAATGTCGCGCCTGGCGACATCGTCGGCAGGGTCGGTAGCACCGGCAGAAGCACCGGGCCACACCTCCATTTCGAGACCCGGCTGCTCGGCACCGTGCGCGACCCGATGGACTATCTAGCCGCCGCCGAGCTGCTGCCGCCAGGCTTCTGAGCCAGCGGCCGCGCTCAGGCGGTGGCGGCTTCCCGGGCATTGACCCGCTGGGCGAGCGAAGCTTCCATGAACATGTCGAGATCGCCGTCCAAGACCGCCTGGGGATTGGTGCTCTCGACGCCCGTGCGCAGATCCTTGACCAGCTGATAGGGTTGCAGCACGTAGGATCGGATCTGGTGCCCCCATCCGATGTCGGTCTTCGAGGCAGCTTCCGCCTGCGCCTTCTCCTCGCGCTTCTGCAGTTCGAGCTCATACAGTCGCGATCGCAGCATCGCCCAGGCGGTGGCGCGATTCTTGTGCTGCGAGCGCTCATTCTGGCAGGCGACGACAATACCGCTGGGAATGTGCGTCAGGCGCACGGCCGAGTCGGTGGTGTTGACGTGCTGGCCGCCGGCGCCTGAGGAGCGGTAGGTATCGACCCGGACGTCCGACTCCTTGATGTCGATCTCGATCGAATCGTCGATGACCGGATAGACCCAGACCGATGCGAAGCTGGTGTGGCGGCGGGCGCTCGAATCGAACGGCGAAATCCGTACCAGCCGGTGGACGCCGGATTCAGTCTTCAGCCATCCGTAGGCGTTCGGCCCCTTGATGAGCAGGGTCGCCGAGCGGATACCGGCCTCTTCCCCCTCATTGTAGCCGATTTCCTCCACCTTGTAGCCGTGCGCTGCTGCCCAGCGGCTGTACATCCTGAGCAGCATCGCTGCCCAGTCCTGACTTTCGGTACCACCGGCGCCGGCATGCACTTCGAGATAGGTGTCGTTGCGATCGGCCTCGCCGGAGAGGAGCGATTCAATCTGGCGCTTCTGCGCCTCGCGATGCAGCTCGCGCAGTGCGGATTCCGCATCAGCGAGGACGGACGCCTCGTCCTCCGCCTCGGCAAGCTCGATCAGGCCGATCGTGTCGGCGAGCTCGCCCTCAATCCGCGCCACGACGTCGGTCGCGTCCTGGAGCTGCTGACGCTCGCGCATCAGCGCCTGCGCCATCTCGGCGTTCTCCCACAGCGACGGATCCTCGGCGCGGTGGTTCAGCTCCTCCAGCCGTGCGAGCGCGTTGTCCCAGTCAAAGATGCCTCCTTAGCAGGCTGATCGACTGACGAATCTCGTCGACCAGCTGCTGATGTTCTGCACGCATGTGTCAGGTTTCCGTTTACGGGTCGATGCGGCGTCAGTACAGGCCGCCGGTTCCGGTGCGAACCGCACGATCGGCTTCCGGGGTCACGGCGGTCGGCTGCCCGAACTGATCCTGATATCCGATCACGGAATAGCTGTCAGGCGGAACCTGGCCGGGCTTGAACGCCTCCAGAATTACGTTGGTCTCGTTCGGACCGGCCCGCAACCCTGTGGCCGGATTGATGCGCACCAGCTGGATGCCGGGCGGCACGCGGAAGGGAATCGCCGGCTTGTCTGCAAGCGCCTCCTTCATGAAATCCCTGAAGATCGGCGCCGCCAGCTGGCCACCCGTCATGCCGCGGCCGAGCGGCTGCGGCTGATCGTAGCCGACATAGACGCCTACGGCCAGATCGGGCGAGAACCCGACGAACCAGGCATCCTTCTCGTCATTGGTGGTACCGGTCTTGCCGGCGAGCGGCTTCTCGACCTCGCGGACGACGGTCGCGGTACCCCGTTGCACGACTCCCTCGAGCATCGAGATCATCTGATAGTCCGTATACGGGTCCAGCACCTGTTCGCGGTTGTCGATCAGCTGCGGCTCGTCCTGGCCGGTCCAGGCCTGGGCCGTGCAGCCCTCGCAGATGCGCTGGTCATGCTTGTAGATGGTCCGGCCGTAACGGTCCTGGATGCGGTCAATCAATGTCGGGGTGATCTTGCGGCCGCCATTGGCGATGGTGGCATAGGCCGCCGTCATGCGCAGCACGGTGGTCTCGCCGGCGCCGAGCGCCATCGGCAGATAGGGCAGCATGTCGTCATAGATGCCGAACCGCCTCGCATATTCCCTGATCAGCGGCATGCCCATGTCCTGGGCGAGACGCACCGTCATGACGTTGCGCGACAGCTCGATGCCGCGACGGAGGGTCGAGGGACCGTAGAACTTGCGACCGTAGTTCTGCGGACGCCAGATCTTTCCGCCGGAGACGATCTCGATGGGCGCGTCGAGCACGACGCTGGACGGAGAATAGCCGTTGTCGAGCGCGGCCGCGTAGACGAAGGGCTTGAAGGCGGATCCGGGTTGCCGCATCGCCTGTGTTGCGCGGTTGAACTCGCTTTCGGCGAAGCTGAAGCCGCCGACAAGCGCGAGGACACGGCCGGTATGGGTGTCCATCGCCACGATCGCGCCGCTGATCTTGGGAACCTGCTGGAGGTCGAACTCGCTCGCGCTGTCGCCGACCGGCGAGACGTATACAACATCGCCAGGTTTCAGCACCTGCGCGGCCGACTTGATCGGCTTGCCCTTCTCGGGACCGACGGCCCACCGCGCCCATGTCAGCTTGTCGGTCGGAATACGGCCGACCTTGCGATCCTCGCTGAACCGACCGGAGGGCAGCTTGTCGGGGCGCAGACCGATGACTGCCCCCTCATCGTCGGTCTTCAGGACCACCGCCAGACGCCACGGCGCGACATCATAGAGCGGCTCGATCTTGCCGACGGCAAGCCCCCAGTCCCCGCTGAGCTCGACTGTCTCGATCGGGCCGCGCCAGCCGCGCTTGCGATCGTAGTCGACCAGCCCCTTGACCAGTACCCGGCGGGCCAGCACCTGCAGCTTGGGATCGAGGGTCGAGCGGACCGACAGGCCGCCCTCGTAGAGCCCGGACTCACCGTAAAGCTGATACAGCGTGCGCCGGACATCCTCGACGAAGTAATCCGCCGCCTGCAGGCGCGGCCCGGTCGGGCGCAGCTTCACCTCGATGGGGGTGTTACGCGCCTCGATCGCCTGGTCCGCAGTGATGAAGCCGTTCTCCTCCATCCGGTCGATGACCCAGTTGCGGCGCTCCAGGGCCCGCTCGGGCTCGCGGAACGGATGATAGTTGTTCGGCGCCTTCGGCAGCGCCGCCAGATAGGCCGCTTCCGGGATCGTCAGTGCGTCTACCGACTTGTCGAAATAGATGAGCGCTGCCGCGGCAATTCCATAGGCGCCCACGCCCAGATAGATCTCGTTGAGATAGAGCTCGAGGATCTGGTCCTTGGTGAAGGCGTTCTCGATCTTCAGGGCCAGCAGCGCTTCCTTGATCTTGCGCTCGTAGGACTTCTCGTTGGTCAGCAGGAAGTTCTTGGCGACCTGCTGGGTGATCGACGACCCACCGACCAGGCTGCGGTTCGAGTTCGACAGCAGTGCCTCGATGTTCTCCAGCGCGGCGCGGCCGATGCCCACAAGGTCAAGGCCGAAGTGGCTGTAGAAATTCTTGTCCTCGGCCGACAGGAAGGCATTGATGACGGTGCTGGGAACCGCCTGGATCGGAATGAAAAGCCGACGCTCCTTGGCGTACTCGGCGACGAGCTGGCCGTCGGCGGCGTGCACGCGGGTCATCACCGGCGGCTCGTACTCGCGAAGGCTCGCATAGTCGGGCAGATCCTCGGACACTTGCCAGAGAACATAGGCAACCGCCGCCGAGACAACGACGAACAGAATGACGCCCAGCGTGAACAGGAAACCCAGAAATCTCAGCAGCATGACTTCGCCAGCGCCATTCGTCGCCCGATGGTGTCCGACCTGGCCCCACCTGCATGCGGCGGAACGGGCGCCCGGCCCGCCAGCCGACAAGATCCTGGCGTGCTCATAGCGCGGAACCCCCGGCTGATCAAATCGTCCCTGGTACCGATGAACGGCAGGGCCTTGGCCAAATTGTGACCGACCCTGCCCCTGCCGCGTGTTCAGAACGGCGCGCGGGCGTGATTCTCGCCGAAATAGCTCGAAACCGCCTCGGCGACGGAGCGCGCGATGCGCTGCTGCCACTCGCTGTCGGTGAGGTGCTTCTCGTCGTCGGAATTGGTCAGGTAGCCGAGCTCCAGCAGCACCGAGGGGACGTCGTGCGCCCGCAGCACCTTGAAGCCGGCCGAACGGTGCGGATTCTTCACCACACCTGTATGCGCCTTGAGCTTGTCGACGAGCGTGCGCGCGAAGAACACCGCATAGTTCTTCGTCTCGCGCTGGACCAAGTCGATCAGAATGTCGGCAACGTCGTCGGTCTCGCCTGAAAGATCGACGCCGGCGATCACGTCGGAGCGGTTCTCCTGCTCGGCCAGCGCGGCTGCGACCGCATCGGAGGCGCGCTCCGACAACGTGTAGACCGTCGCGCCGCTCACGCCACCGGCGGCGACCGAATCCGCGTGGACGGAAATGAACAGCGAGGCTTCCCTGGACCGTGCGAACGCCACGCGCTCGGCGAGCGGAACGAAGACATCGTCCGTTCGCGTCATTTCCACCCGGAATCGCCCCCCGGCACTCAGCGCCGACCGCAGTTGCTTGGAGAACGCCAGGACGACGTCCTTCTCAAGCGTGCCGTTCTTGCTGCGCGCACCCGAATCGATGCCTCCATGCCCCGGATCAATGACGACGACGATCTCGCGTGCCTGCGGTCCCGCACCGGGACGGACGGCCTCGAGGATGCCGTTCGAGGGAGCGGTGCGGCCAACGCGCGGACGCGCCGGCTCGAGCGCGAGCGCGGCGAGGAATTCCTCCCGGGAGGTGGCGACCAGATCGACGACGATGCGGGCGGGTTGATCGTCGACCGCGGCAACGACGAAGGCCTTGTCCACCTTGACCGGGCCGTTCGTGTCGAGCACGATTCGCGACTTGCCCGGCCCGATGAGGCCGAACCGGTAGGCAGCGACCAGCCCCCTGCCTTCGCGCCCTTCCTCGGGCGCGAGACGGAATACCGTCTCCGGTAGATCAAGGATGACACGGTACGGATCGGCGAGCGTGAAGACCCCGAATACCACCTCGCTGTCGACGTCGACGACGAATCGGGTCCGCTTGTCGTCACCGGCAATGCGCGACTGCAATGCGGTGACCGGTGCGGAGCGCGCCGACGCACCGTCGCCGGAGGCGCTCACGGCACCGGGCGAAACGGCGACCAGCAGTGCCGCGACGAGGACGACGACGAGATTGCGGACTGGAAGATTCACCGGCCAGCGGCCCCCGCTCCTACCCCGGTTCTCGGCGCAACTATGGCGGACTCCCCCCGTCGATTAAAGCCTTTGGGTTAACCAGACCTTGATGAATTTCCGGCAATCTTGGGAGCTGTTGCCGCCGGAACACAATGCTTGCCAAAGGCGAGCGTGACGCATTAAAAGCGCGAAAGTTTCGTATTCGCGTCCTCGGCCTCGAGCACGAACATGGGTCGGACGGGTGACCGCCCGCATGGACCGTTACCCTTCCATGACCGCCACGGCGCCGAGCGTCCGGTCGCCCTTGCGCTTGGACCTTGCCGCCAAATCCTCCGCCGAGGGACGAATGCCGCCGCAGCGCGACCGGTTTGCGCGGGCCGCCCAGCTGACGACACGTCCGTGTCGCCGCCGGCGCCGCGGGTCGATGGTGGGGCGAGCAGATTGAACCGACCGCCGCTCCCGGCGGTCCATTGAGAGTTGCGGATGCTGGGTGTGGACGAGCTGCCGGCCAAAGTCGCAAGAACGTGCGGACCGGCTCGCACGCCATGCTCTGACCAGCCCTCCCCGCCATTCCGCATCGCCGTTTCCGGCCCGATCGAGGTTGCCGGAAGCCCATCCCTGGGACGCGCGGACCTGGTTGCCGTTCAGGCAGCCGGACGGCTGCGCGTCGTCCGACCGACATCAGAGTCCACAACATGCCAGCAAAAATGCTCATCGATGCCACCCACCCGGAAGAGACCCGGGTCGTGGTGGTACGCGACGGTAAGGTCGAGGAGTTCGATTTCGAGGCGGCTGCCCGCAAGCAGCTTCGCGGCAACATCTATCTGGCCAAGGTCACCCGCGTAGAGCCCTCGCTGCAGGCCGCCTTCGTCGACTACGGCGGCAACCGCCACGGATTCCTCGCCTTCAGCGAAATCCATCCCGATTACTATCAGATCCCCTACGCTGATCGGCGCGCGCTGATCGAGGAGGACGAGGCGGAAGATGCCGAAGAGGCGGCCGCCGAGGCCGCCGAGGATCAGTCGTCCGCCGAGACGGATAGCTCGGCGGTTGAAATCGCCGAGGATGGATCCGCCGATGATGGCAGCGGCGCCGTCGAGGGCGGTGGCAGCGTCGTCGAGGTCGCCGCAGCTGGCGACGAGACGGTCGAGTCGATCGGCGGTGACGACGCGCTCGAGGAACTGCCGGTGCGCAAGGCCCGGCCGCGCCGCAGCTACAAGATCCAGGAAGTCATCAAGAAGCGGCAGATCCTGCTGGTGCAGGTCGTGAAGGAGGAGCGCGGCAACAAGGGCGCTGCCCTGACCACCTACCTGTCGCTCGCCGGCCGCTATTCGGTGCTGATGCCCAACACTGCCCGCGGCGGCGGCATCTCCCGCAAGATCACCAACGCCGCAGACCGGAAGCGCCTGAAGGAGGTGGCCGGCGATCTGGACGTGCCCGAGGGGATGGGCGTGATCCTGCGCACCGCCGGCGCCTCGCGGACCAAGGCCGAGATCAAGCGCGACTTCGAGTACCTCCTGCGGCTCTGGGAGAATGTCCGCGAGCTGACACTGAAGTCGATCGCGCCGACGCTCGTCTACGAGGAGGGCAGCCTGGTCAAGCGGGCGATCCGCGACCTCTACACGAAGGACATCGACCAGGTTCTCGTCGCCGGCGACAATGCCTATCGCGAGGCCAAGGATTTCATGCGCATGCTGATGCCCAGCCATGCCAAGAATGTGCAGCCGTATCGCGAGACCGAACCGATCTTCGCGCGCCACGGCATCGAGAACCAGCTCGACGCGATGTTCTCGCCGGTGGTGACGCTCAAGTCTGGCGGCTACATCGTCCTCAACCAAACCGAAGCGCTCGTCTCCATCGACGTCAACTCGGGCCGTTCGACGCGCGAACACAATATCGAGGACACCGCGCTCAAGACCAATCTCGAGGCAGCCGACGAGGTGGCGCGACAGCTCCGGCTTCGGGATCTGGCCGGGCTGATCGTCATCGACTTCATCGACATGGAGGAGAAGCGCAACAACCGCGCGGTGGAGCGCCGCCTCAAGGAGGCGCTGCGACACGACCGGGCGCGCATCCAGGTCGGCCGGATCAGCCATTTCGGCCTGCTCGAGATGTCGCGCCAGCGCATCCGTGCCGGAATCCTCGAAGGTTCGATGCAACCCTGCCCCCACTGCGCAGGCACCGGTCGGATCCGCTCGGTCGAGTCGGTCGCGCTGCACCTGTTGCGCTCGATTGAACACGAACTGCTGAAGGGTCGGCCGACCGACATCACCGTCCGGACCCGCAGCGACGTGGCGCTCTATGTTCTCAATCAGAAGCGCGGGCATCTTGCGGATCTCGAGGCCCGGTTCTCGGTCGTCATTACCATCAATGCCGACGACAGCCTCGGGGGCGTCGTGTTCAAGCTGGAGAAGGGCGAGCCTGCCCGGCCCCGACCACATCCGGATGCCGTGGTGCGCCCCGTCTCGGTCGAGCCTGACGACGCGGAAGCGGATGTCGAGGCCGAGGAGGATGCGGAGGAGAACCGGGCCGAGCGCCAGGCCGCGCGGGAGCGCGAAGAGGTTCGCGAAGACGGTGCCGGCCGTCGGCGCAGGCGACGCCGGCGCCGGCGCGGCGGGACCGGCGAAGGCGCAGAGGCCGATGCGCGCAAGTCGGTCGCCGAAGGATCGACCGAGACCGCAGACACCGACTCGCCGCCCGGCGAGGAATCCGACGGTGGTGACGGCGAGGAGCGCGCCAGCGGCGAGGAGGGCGGCCAACGCCGCCGGCGGCGCGGCCGTCGCGGCGGGCGCCGCCATCGCCGCGACTCCGAAGCCCCGGCGCCGGCCGGGCAGGATGTCGGCACCGCCGAGGCGTTCGTCGTGCAGGACAGCGCGATCGTTGAGGCGAGCGGACCGACAGATGCGTTCGGGGCGATGGCAACGACCGAACCGATGGAACCGGTCTCGGACGATGCGATGATGACGGGTGCGGCTGATGCCGCACCGGCTGCTGCTGCCGACCCGGCAGTGGAGGAGACCGAGGCAGCCGACGACGCGCCAAAGAAGCCGCGCCGCCGGCGCAAGAAGGTCGTCGAGGAGCCGGCCGAGGCCGGACCGGATAGCGTTACCGAAACTCCGGCCGCCGAGCCGCTCGGTGAATCGGCAGAGGTCCCCGCGTCGGTCGGCGAGGCGACAGAGGCCGCCGAGCCTGCGGCCTCTGAGGAAGGCCAGCCGGCACCTGCTGCGGCGGATGCAGAGAAGCAGGAGCCTGCTGTGCCTGCGGGCACAGTCGCCGTTGAATCGACCGCGGACGCCGCGACACGGCAGGCGGGCGAAGCCGCCGAGCGCCGAAAGGGCTGGTGGCAGCGCCGACGGTTGTTCGGCCAGTCGTAGACGGATTGCGGCGGGACTGAGGTCCCGCCGTTACCGCTTCAGCCAGCGGTCCAACCGTGCGACCGCCTCCTCGATGTCCGCCGTCGCACCGGCGAAGGAGAAGCGCAGGTAGCGCCGCCCGTGCTCGGCATCGAAATCCAGGCCAGGGGTCGCGGCGATGCCTGCCTCGTGCAGCATCCGCGCCGCGAACTCGCTTGAATCGTTGGTGAAATCGGCGACATCGACATAGGCGTAGAAGGCGCCGTCCATGGGCAGCACCCGCTCAAGACCGAGCCGGGGCAAGGCCGATGTCAGGAGGTCGCGGTTACGCGCATAGACGGCCTTGTTGGCCTCAAGCTCCTCGGTGCAATCGAACGCGGCCAGGGCGGCGGCCTGGGACAGCGCCGGCGCGGAGATGTAGAGGTTCTGAGCAAGTCGCTCGATGGGCCGGACCAGCCGTTCCGGAACCACCATCCAGCCGATCCGCCAGCCTGTCATGCAGTAGTACTTGGAGAAGCTGTTGATCACGATGGCGTCGCCATCGTGGCGCAGCGCGGTATCCGCCGGCTCGCCATAGGTCAGGCCGTGATAGATTTCGTCGGAGATGAACCACAGGCCCAGAGCGGCCGCAGCCGCGACGAGATCACTGAGCCCGGCGGCCGGGACCACCGTCCCGGTTGGATTGGCGGGGCTGGCAACGAGCAGTCCATCCAGCTTCCGGTCGGCAGCAGCCTGCTCGATCAGGGCCGGCGTCGGGACCCAGCGCGTGGTCGCGTCGGTCTCCAGCCAGACGGTTGCGAGGTCGAGCGCCTGCAGGATGTTGCGATATGCCGGATAGCCCGGTCGCGCCAGCGCGACCCGGCCGCCCGGATCGAAGCAGGCGAGGAAGGCGAGGACGAAGCCGGCCGACGAACCTGTCGTCACGACGACCCGCGCCGGAGCAACGTCAAGGCCATAGGCCTCGCCGTAGTGGCGCGCGATCCGGTGCCGCAAGGCGGCGGTGCCGAGCGCCTCCGTATAGCCGATCGCACCGTCAGCCAGTGCCCGTTCGGCTGCCTGCCGAACACCGGCCGGTGTCGGCGCGCCCGGCTGGCCGACCTCAAGATGCAGGATGCGTCGTCCCGCCGCCTCCAGCGTCCGGGCGTCCCGCAGCACGTCCATGGCCAGAAAGGGCGCCACGTCGGAGCGGCGGGACGCCGCTGGCCGGACGGCGTGCAAATGCGTGTCGTCGGACTTCGTGCTCACGCGACCCTCACCATTTCGTTAGGAGCCTCCTGCCGGCCAAGGCGCCAATCTGTCGCCGCATTTGGTGCGTTGTCGTAGCGCAGGGGTTGAAGCGGGTCCACCGCCGGCGGACCGATGGTCGCGGCGGCAATGTTTGACCGGATGCGGCTGCGCCCTTACCTTCCCCCTAACGAGGAGACTCACACCCGATGGCTGCGACGGCACCCGACCGACGGGGCGATAGCGTGGGATACGGCGTGCGGCGCTTCCGGCGGCTGATATTGGCGTCGGTTATGGCGATTGCCACGGCCGCGGCATCATCGACCACGGCGAATGCCCAGCGGGTCAGCTTCATCCGCGACGCGGAGATCGAGGGCCTGCTCAGAGATTATGCGGTGCCGATCATCCGCGCCGCGGGCGTGGGAGAGTCCGCCGTCCGCATCTACATAATCGGATCCCCTCAGTTCAACGCCTTCGTCGCCTCAGGCCGGCGCATCTTCATCAATGCCGGCGTGCTGATGCAGGCGAAGACGCCGAACGAAGTCATCGGCGTCATTGCGCACGAGACCGGCCACATCGCCGGCGGCCACCTGGCTCGGCAGCGTCTCGAGCTGCAGAATGCGCAGGCCATGGCGATTCTGGCGACCCTGCTTGGCGCGGGGGCAGTCGCAGCGGGCGCCGTGGCGGGCAGCGCCGGCGACGGCGCCGCAGCCGGTCAGGCGATCATGATGGGCGGCCAGAGCATGGTCGAGCGCAGCCTCCTCGCTTATCAGCGCACGGAGGAACAAGCAGCCGACCGGGCCGCCGTCACCTACCTCAATGCCACCGGACAGTCTGCCCGTGGCATGCTGGCCACCTTCGCCGCTCTGGCCGACCAGGCGTTCCTGACAACCAAGTATGCCGATCCCTATGCCCAGAGCCATCCGATGCCGCGTGAACGCATCGCGGCGCTCGAGAATCTGGCGCGGCAGAGCAAGTATTTCGACAAGACCGACCCGCCGGAACTGCAGTTCCGCCACGATCTGGCGCGGGCGAAGCTTTACGGCCATCTCGACCACCCCAGTTCGGTCATGCGGCGTTATCCGCCCTCCGACTCCTCGCTGCCGGCGCGCTATGCCCGAACCATCGCCCAGATGCGGTCGGGCGACTATCGCAATGCGCTGGCCGGTGCGGAGGCGCTGATCGCGGCGCTGCCGAACCACGCCTATTTCTGGGAGCTGAAGGGGGATCTGCTGCTCAAGTCCGGCCGCGCGCGCGAGGCGGTGGCGCCGCTGCAGAAGGCGGTCAGCCTCGATCCGAAATCCGGCCTGCTGAAGGTGCTGCTCGGCGAGGCACTGATGGCCACCGACGATCCGAAGCTGCTCGACCAGGCGATCAATCTGATGTCGCAGGGGCTTCAGTCGGAAACGGAGTTCGGCGGCGGCTATCGTCGGCTGGCGATCGCCTACGGCAAGGCCGGCCGCGTCGCCGAAGCGGAGCTCGCGACGGCGCAGGGATATTTCAACGACGGCGACTACGAGATGGCGAAGCGCTTCGCTCAACGCGCCCAGCAGGGTCTGAAGACCGGCTCGCCCGGCTGGCTTCGCGCCGACGACATCATCAGGTTCCGGCCGCAGTGAATCTGCGACCGTGCTTGCGACATCCACGACTGGCAGGAAGGATCCGTCGACAATGAAGACATTGCCCCGCCTGTGGACGACTATCGCCCTGGCCGCGGCACTCGCAGCCTCGCTGCCGGCCTTCGATCGGGGCATCCTGCCAGGCAGCATTTCTCAGGCCCAGGCCCAGGACCAGTCGGGTCTCAGCGTCGAGACGATTGGCCCCCTCGTCCGCGAATACCTCCTGAAGAACCCCGAGGTGCTCGAGGAGGCGCTGACCGCGCTGGAGGAGAAGCGCCAGCGCGACGAGCTCGCCGCCCGCGCCGAGGCGCTCGGCCAGAATGCCGACCTGATCTTCCGCTCGCCGACCTCGCCCGTCGCCGGAAACGCCGACGGCGACGTGACGCTGGTCGAGTTCTTCGACTACAATTGCGGCTACTGCAAACGCATGCTGCCGGCGATGCTCGATCTCCTGAAGACTGATCCGAATCTCAAGGTCGTGTTCAAGGAATGGCCGGTGCTGAGCGACGGCTCGGCCGAGGCGGCGCGGATCGGACTGGCGGTCAGCAAGGTCGCGCCGGAGCGATATCTCGATTTCCATGTCGCGCTGATGTCGGCGCAGAGCGGCAGCGGCGCCGACAAGACACTGGCGATGAAGGTGGTCGAGGATCTCGGCATCGATGCCGAGGCGGTCACCACGACTGCCCAGTCCAAGGAAGTGAATGACGCCATCGCGGAGAACTACCTAATCGCCGAAGCGCTCGGCCTGCGCGGCACGCCGTCCTACGTGCTGGGCGATGAGGTCATTCCAGGAGCGGTCAGCTTCGAGATGCTGCAGGAGAAGATCGCCCGGGTGCGTGACGACGGCTGCCGCACCTGCTGACAACATCCGATCTGCCATGAGTGGCTGGCAGCGCGTGATTTGCGGATCGCGTGCAACCGGATATATGTGCGGCGCGAGCCGAACCAAAACGGCGCCGCGGCGCCCCATGTTGGATTGAAGCTGATGGAACGACCCGCACGGGACATCGACCAGGGACTGATCCGCGAATTGGCGGCATTGCTGACCGAGACCGATCTCAGCGAGATCGAGATCGAGCAGAACGGCCTGCGCGTCAGGGTCGCCCGCACCGTCACGGTGGCTGCCGTCGCAGTCCCCTCGCCACCGCCCGCTCTGGCGGCCCCGACCCAGCCGGCTGCTGCCTCCCGCCCGGGCCAGAGCGCCGAAGGTGGCCTGCCGCCGGGGACGGTCACCTCGCCGATGGTCGGCACCGCCTATCGGGCACCCGAGCCTGGCGCTGCGCCCTTCGTCGAGGTCGGCAGCACGGTGCACCAGGGACAGACGCTGCTGATCGTCGAGGCGATGAAGACGATGAACCCGATCGTGGCGCCGCGCGCCGGCACGGTGACGGCCATCCTCGTCCAGGATGCCCAGCCGGTCGAGTTCGGCGAGCCGCTGATCGTCATCGAATAGCCCCGGCAGGTCGCTCATGTTCGACAAGATCCTGATCGCCAACCGCGGCGAGATTGCGCTCAGGGTCCTGCGCGCCTGCAAGGAGCTTGGCATATCGACGGTGGCGGTGCATTCGACGGCGGACGCCGACGCCATGCATGTCCGCCTCGCCGACGAGAGCGTCTGCATCGGACCGCCACCGGCCCGCGACAGCTACCTCAACATTCCCTCGTTGCTGGCCGCCTGCGAGATCACCGGCGCCGATGCGGTGCATCCGGGCTACGGATTCCTGTCAGAGAATGCGCGCTTCGCGGAGATCCTGCGGGCGCACGGTATCGCCTTCATCGGCCCCTCGCCCGAACACATCCGCATCATGGGCGACAAGATCGAGGCCAAGCGCACCGCCGCCCGCCTCGGCATCCCTGTGGTCCCCGGTTCCGAGGGTGCCGTCACCGACGACGCGGCGGCGCAGAAGATCGCCGCCGCAATCGGCTATCCGGTGCTGGTGAAGGCGGCCGCCGGCGGCGGAGGGCGCGGCATGAAGGTGGCGCGGTCGGCCGGCGATCTCGACACCGCGCTCAGGACCGCGCGGGCGGAGGCGAAGGCGGCCTTCGGCGACGATGCGCTCTACATCGAGAAGTATCTCGAGAAACCGCGCCACATCGAGATCCAGGTATTCGGCGACGGCCAGGGCAACGCCGTCCACCTGGGCGAGCGCGACTGCTCGCTGCAGCGACGGCACCAGAAGGTCTGGGAAGAGGCGCCTTCCCCAGGCATCAACGGCACCGAACGCGAGGCGATCGGAACCCGGGTCGCCAGGGCAATGGCCGACCTCGGCTATTGCGGCGCCGGAACGGTCGAGTTCCTGTACGAGGATGGCGAGTTCTACTTTATCGAGATGAACACGCGACTCCAGGTCGAGCACCCGGTGACGGAGATGATCACCGGCATCGACCTGGTCAACGAGCAGATCCGGGTCGCCTCCGGAGCGCCCCTGTCGGTGCGGCAGGAGGATATCGTCTTCTCGGGACACGCCATCGAATGCCGGATCAACGCCGAGGATCCGCAGACATTCCGGCCGTCACCGGGCGTCATCCGCTACTATCACCCGCCCGGGGGTCTCGGCGTGCGCGTCGATTCCGGAGTCTATCAGGGCTACTCGATCCCGCCCCATTACGACAGCCTGATCGGCAAGCTGATCGTTTCCGGCAAGACCCGCAACGAGTGCCTGATGCGGCTGCGGCGGGCGCTGGGCGAGTATGTCGTCGACGGCATCGCAACGACGATCCCGCTGTTCCAGCGGCTGCTCGGCGAAACCGATATCGTCAACGGCAACTACGACATCCATTGGCTGGAACGCTATCTGGCGCAGAGCGGCCCGGACAGCTGACCTGATGTCGGTCGGGTGCGTGGCCGGTCGCGACCGGGCGGGCCTTTCCCCTTCCGTCCAATGGGCCGCCGCTCTATGGTGCGGCGCATGGCATCCCGCAGCGACGCAGAGATCGAGATCACGCCGGAGGTCTTGCTGAAGGCCTATTCCTGCGGGATCTTTCCGATGGCCGAGAGCGCGACCGACCCAGGCCTGTACTGGATCGAGCCGCGCGAGCGCGGAATCCTACCGCTCGATGCCTTCCACGTGCCGACACGGCTGGCCCGCACCATCCGGCAGGGCAACTTCGAGGTTCATGTCGATCGCGATTTCGATTCGACGATCGATGGCTGCGCCGAGCCGGGTCCCGGCCGCCGCAAGACCTGGATCAACCGCGAAATCCGCCGTCTCTATCGCGCCCTGTTCGACGCCGGACACGCCCATTCGGTCGAGGTGTGGCGGGACGGCCGGATGATCGGCGGGCTCTATGGCGTCAGTCTCGGCGCGGCGTTCTTCGGCGAGAGCATGTTCCACCGGGAGCGTGACGCCAGCAAGATCGCGCTGGTCCATCTGGTGGCGATCCTCCGGCGCGGCGGCTACACGCTGCTGGACACGCAGTTCGTCACCGACCACCTGAGGCGGTTCGGCGCGATCGAGATCTCGCGGCACCAGTACCACCGGCTGCTGGAAACGGCTCTTGCCGGCGAGGCCCGGTTCGATCAGTTGCCGATGCCGAGCTCTTCCGACGTCATCTTGCAGTTGGTCAGCCAGACGTCATAGATGGGATGGTCGACGGCGTTGAGACCGGGGCTGTCGGCGAACATCCAGCCGGTGAAGATGCGCTGGATCCTGCGGTCGAGCGTCACCTCGTCAACCTCGACGAAGGCGTCGGTCTGCGGCGGTTCCGTCGGCGGACGTGAATAGCAGACCCGCGGGGTGAGCTGCAGGGCGCCGAACTGGACGGTCTCGTCAATTAACACGTCGAAGGTCCGGATCTGCCCGGTGATCTTGTCGAGGCCGGTGAATTCGGCGATCGGGTTCGCGATCTTCTCCGCTGCCGCAGGCCCACCAGCGGCCAGTCCGACGATCAGACCGAGCACGGCCGGCCGCAGGCGGGTACGCCGCGCTGGCCTGCAACAGTCTCGGATCATGCCGTTCATGACAGGCATCTATCGAAGGGAATTGTGCCGAAATCTGGTCGCCGGGCGCCGGTCTGCAGCTGCCGGTCTGCAGCTCAGGCGTCCGGCGACCAGGCCTGGTAGTCCCCGGTCACGCGCGGCCGGCGCTCCGGAGTCAATGCACTCCCCGGTGGCCGGTAGGCGGCCGCGGTGCCGGTAAGGTTGGGCAGATGCGGCTTCTCCCAGGGATGCGGCGTGTAGGCTTCCTCGGTCGGCGGCACATCGTAGCGATGGTGCATCCAGCCATACCAGCCGGGCGGAATAGCACTCGCCTCGACCTCGCCGGCATAGATCACCCACCGCCGTTCGAAGCCGAGCGCAGGGTCCTTGGCGCCGCCGCGGGTCCGGTAGTAGCGGTTGCCCTGCTCGTCGCTGCCCACATATTCACCCTTGCGCCACGTCAGAAAGCGGGTGCCGAGGGTCGCCTTGTGCCACCAGGCGAAGATCTGGATGATGAAGTCGCGCATCGTCCGCCCTTGAAATCCGGGCGGACTATGGCCGGAAAGCATCCGGGTGTCCAGCTTTGCAGAGGTCCTGACCGATGCCCCTGATGCGCATGTCGGATGTCCCGACATTGCAGCTTGTGGTCGGCGCGACGGCAGGGGCATGCGACAAGGCCCGTATCCCGACTCGCCATTTCGTGAGACGCTGCCCGTGGCAGCTGCCGTGCACGGCAGAGCGGCGGCTGCGATCCATCGGCGGGAGGCCTTGGAAATGCGGAAGAGGTTTGCGGCGCTCGCGAGCGCGGTCATGATGCTTGCGGGCCTCATGGTCGGTCAGATGTCCGCCCATGCCGGCACCGGGCAGATCAGCATGGAGCTGGTCAAGGCGGCGTTCATCGTCGGCGGGACGGGCGGCAAGGGTACGCTCGTCCTTGACGGCCGGTCCTATCCGCTGTCGATCGGCGGTCTCAGCGCCGGCTATCAACTCACACTGTCGGTCGTCAACCTGCAGAGCACCGTCAAGAACATCAACCGCCCGGAGGACATCGAGGGCATCTACTCGGCGGCCGGAGCGGGCCTGGCTGTGGCGGCCGGCGGCAAGGCGGCAGTGATGGTCAACGCCAAGGGCGTCACGCTCGAGCTGATCGGAACCCAGCTGGGCGTCGACCTCTCGGTCAACCTCGAGGGACTGAGCATCGCGCTGCGGCGTTGAGCGGCAATGTTTCGTTCAACCGACGCGTCCGCGGGCCTCAGCGCACGGTCCAGCCGCTCCAGGTGCTGCGCGGCTTGCGCGGCGTCTTGGCCGGTACCGGTGGCGGCGGCGACGTGCCTTCCAGGTCGTCCAGATCGACCTCCCCATTGACGATGCGGTCGACGAGATCCTGCGCGGTCTGGGCGCGCCGGGCCAGGGCTTCCTGCATCGCCTTCTGACGCTTGAGCATGTCGGCGATGTTCGTGCGCCGCACGCGCTCCTCCAGCACCTCCTCGATGCCATCAATGACGTAGTTGTCACCCTGCAGGACGAACTCCCGGTCGTCATGGGCAAGAAGCTCGATGCGCCGGCGCAGGACGACCGGTGAGACGGGCATCACGATGATGTTGGTCACACCGACCGAGAAGGCCCGGTCGACAAGGCTGAGCGTCGGCATCGGCGTGACTGCCAGGATGGGCACGAAGGACAGCGGCTCCATCGTCCGGTTTCGTATCAGCCGGGTCAGCCGGTAGCCGCTCATCGGCTTCATGTCCCACTCGGCGATCAGCGCGCTGGGCGGATCGATCAACATGTCGTTGAGTGCCTTCTCGGCGTGCTCGTAGACGCGCAGCCGGCCGATCCGCATCGAGGAGATCATCGAGCGGAGGATTCCCTGGGCGCCCCGGTTGTCGTGCACGAGCACGACGTCCAGCGAGTCCAGCGGCAGTCCGTAGGCGAGGCTTTTCGGCATGTGCAGGATGCTCCCCTCATCGCGTCGGAACCCTACCCGGCCGGCTTTAAGTCCGCCTGAAACGGCCTTCGACAATTCGCTTCGAATCTGAATCAATCTCCCATGTGCCGGGCGCGGCGAGCCCGGCACGGACGGATTGGCGGGACCTGGCCCGGTTGTCCCCGCTGTTCAGCGGCGGTTAGGACATTCTTAACGCCGCGTCACTATATATTGCCGTTGAAATTGGGCGGGATACTAGAGCTTGTGAAAATCTGATGTCAGCGCCGGGGAATGGCCTTGACGCCCGTTGGTCGAGTCTCATACCGTTAATTCTGCCTCGGCGGCGGGTCGGGCCGACCCGGTTTCCGGGGAAATCAACAGTAGACTCAATGCGTTATCTCCGGCGCATGGCCGGAGGGCGAGATGTTGTTTGCGGCTGGGGCGCGGGGGACGGCATCCGACTGCTCCGACGGCGTCGGTGAGGCCCCCAGTCGGGTCGAGTCAACGTGTCGGGACGGGGCTTTGATGGCCGGGCCGACTGGACCCGGGGCGGCAGGAATGCGCCGAGGCGCGAGCGGGGAGCCGAGATGCGGATCGAACGAATCTACACGGTCGAGGGTAAGTCGCCCTATGAGGGCATCGAGTTCCGCAAGACCACCAGCGAGATCCGCAATCCCGACGGCTCGGTCGTCTTCCGCCTCGAGGACATCGAGGTGCCGGCGACCTGGTCACAGGTCGCCGCGGACATTCTTGCACAGAAGTATTTTCGCAAGGCAGGTGTCGCGGCGCGGTTGAAGCCGGTCGAGGAGAGCTCCGTTCCGCCCTGGCTGTGGCGCTCTGTGCCCGACACCGAGGCGCTGGCAGAACTGCCGGAATCCCAACGCTTCGGCCCGGAACGCGATTCGCGTCAGGTGTTCGACCGTCTCGCCGGCACGTGGACCTACTGGGGCTGGAAGGGCGGATATTTTGACAGCGAGGCGGATGCGCGCGCCTTCTTCGACGAGCTCGCCTACATGCTGGCGACGCAGAAATGCGCGCCGAATTCGCCGCAATGGTTCAACACCGGCCTGCACTGGGCCTACGGCATCGACGGCCCCGGCCAAGGCCACCACTATGTCGACTTCGAGACCGGCGAAGTCGTCGCCTCCACCTCCGCCTACGAGCATCCGCAGCCGCATGCCTGCTTCATCCAGTCCATCGAGGACGACCTCGTCAACGAGGGTGGCATCATGGACCTTTGGGTGCGCGAGGCACGGCTGTTCAAGTATGGCTCGGGTACCGGCTCGAACTTCTCGAAGCTGCGCGGTGACGGGGAGGCGCTGTCGGGCGGCGGCAAGTCGTCGGGACTGATGAGCTTCCTGAAGATCGGCGACCGGGCGGCCGGCGCCATCAAGTCGGGCGGCACGACACGGCGCGCCGCCAAGATGGTGGTGGTTGACGTCGATCATCCCGACATCGAAGCCTACATCGACTGGAAGGTGGTCGAGGAACAGAAGGTCGCCGCGCTGGTGACCGGTTCCAAGATCTGCCAGAAGCACCTGTCGGCGATCATGAAGGCCTGCGTGAACTGCGCGGGCTCCGGTGACGACTGCTTCGATCCGCAGAAGAACCCGGCACTGAAGCGCGAGATCCGTGCCGCAAAGAAGGCGCATGTGCCGGAGAACTACATCCGCTGGGTGATCCAGTTCGCCCGCCAAGGTTATACGTCGGTCGAGTTCCCGCTGTTCGACACGGACTGGGACTCGGAAGCTTATCTCACCGTCGCCGGCCAGAATTCCAACAACTCGGTGCGCGTCACCGATGAGTTCCTGCGCGCGGTCGAGAACGATGGCGAGTGGAAGCTGACCCGCCGGCTGGACGGCACGGTCGCCGCGACGCGCAAGGCCCGCGACCTGTGGGAGAAGATCGGGCACGCGGCATGGGCCTGCGCGGATCCGGGCATCCAGTTCCACACCACCATCAATGACTGGCACACCTGCCCGGCGGCCGGCGAGATCCGCGCCTCGAATCCGTGCTCGGAGTACATGTTCCTCGACGATACGGCCTGCAATCTCGCGTCGCTCAATCTCTTGCAGTTCCGCAAGGCGGATGGCTCGTTCGACGTCGCCTCGTTCGAGCACGCCACGCGTCTGTGGACGATCGTGCTCGAGATCTCGGTGCTGATGGCGCAGTTCCCGTCCCGCCGCATCGCGGAACTGTCCTATGCCTACCGCACTCTCGGGCTCGGCTACGCCAATATCGGCGGACTGCTGATGACATCCGGCATCCCCTACGATTCGGACGAAGGCCGCGCGCTTGCCGGCGCGATCACCGCCCTGATGACGGGCGTGTGCTATGCGACCTCGGCCGAGATGGCCGGCGAACTCGGCGCGTTCCCCGGCTACGAGCCGAACCGCGAGCACATGCTGCAGGTCATCCGCAACCATCGCCGGGCCGCGCACGGCGAGAAGGACGGCTACGAGGGGCTGAACACCCTGCCCGTGCCTCTCGATCATGCCTCCTGCCCCGACGCGTCGATCGTTGCGGCGGCCTGTCATGCCTGGGACCGGGCGCTGGCGCTGGGCGAGGAACATGGCTATCGCAACGCCCAGGTCACCGTGATTGCGCCAACTGGCACGATTGGCCTGGTGATGGACTGCGATACGACCGGTATCGAGCCCGACTTCGCGCTGGTGAAATTCAAGAAGCTTGCCGGCGGCGGCTACTTCAAGATCATCAACCGGGCCGTGCCGGAAGCACTCGCCAAGCTCGGCTATCAGCCGGCCCAGATCGACGAGATCGTCGCCTATGCGGTCGGACACGGCACTCTCGCCGGAGCGCCGGCGATCAATCACGACACCCTCGCCGCGAAGGGGTTCACCCGCGAGAAGCTCGAACTGGTGGAAGGCGCGCTGAAATCCGCTTTCGACATCAAGTTCGTCTTCAACAAGTGGACTCTCGGCGAGGATTTCCTCCAGGGGGCCCTGGGCGTAGCGGCGGACCGACTGGCGGACCCGAGCTTCGACCTGTTGTCGGAGCTCGGGTTCAGCCGCCGTGACATCGACAGGGCCAACACCTTCGTGTGCGGCGCGATGACGCTGGAAGGCGCGCCGCACCTGAAGGAGGAGCACCTGCCGGTCTTCGACTGTGCCAATCCGTGCGGGCGCACCGGCAAGCGCTATCTGTCCGTCGAGAGCCACATCCGCATGATGGCGGCCGCCCAGCCGTTCATCTCGGGTGCCATCTCCAAGACGATCAACATGCCCAACGAGGCCACCGTCGAGGATTGCAAGTCCGCCTACATGCTGTCGTGGAAACTGGGGCTCAAGGCCAACGCCCTCTATCGCGACGGCTCCAAGCTGTCGCAGCCGCTGTCGGCGCAGCTTCTGGCCGACGACGAGGAGGACGAGGAGGACGCGGTCGAGGCGCTCGCCGCCACCGGCCCGGTTCAGCCCAAGGCGGTCGCGGTCGCCGAACGGATCGTCGAGCGCATCGTCGAGAAGACGATCCGCGAGCGCGAGAAGCTGCCGCACCGACGCAAGGGCTATACCCAGAAGGCCATCGTCGGCGGACACAAGGTCTATCTCAGGACCGGCGAGTACGAGGACGGCCGGCTCGGCGAGATCTTCATCGACATGCACAAGGAGGGCGCCGCCTTCCGCAGCCTGATGAACAACTTCGCTATCGCCGTCTCGCTCGGCCTGCAGTACGGCGTGCCGCTCGACGAATATGTGGAGGCCTTCACCTTCACGCGCTTCGAGCCTGCCGGATTCGTCCAGGGCAATGACTCGATCAAGAACGCCACCTCGATCCTCGACTACATCTTCCGCGAGCTGGCGATCTCGTATCTTGGCCGCCACGACCTCGGCCATGTCGATCCCTCCGACATCGGTTCGACTGCGATGGGGGCCGGCGTCGATGAGGGCAAGCCGATCCCGGCCGTGCCGGCGACTCGGTTCGTGTCGACGGGTCTGGTGCGCGGCAAGGTCAGCGAGAAGCTGGTGGTCGTGCACGGCGATGGTCGGAGCGAGGGGCGGGGACACGATCACCGTGCCGAGACGCCACGCGGCGGTACCGTCGGCCAGATCCAAGCCCGCGCGCAGAGTTTCACCGGTCAGGCCGGCAGCCAGGCGACGGCACTGAAGCGCGAGGTCGCCGTGGCGATCGAACCGCAGACCGCCGTCGTCCCCCAGCCGACCGTGGCCGAACGCCGCGCGCAGGCGATGCTGAAGGGCTATGTCGGGGAGTCCTGCACCGAATGCGGCAACTTCACCATGGTGCGCAACGGCACCTGCCTGAAGTGCGACACCTGCGGATCGACGAGCGGGTGTAGCTGAGCGACGCTTGCCGATTGGCGAGAAGCGATGGGGCGGCCACGGCCGCCCCTTTTCGTTGCGGCTGCGTGGCAGGCCTGTCAAGGCTTACCCACACCCGAGTGTCCCGCTGTCCCGTGTCATTCCGGGGACCGACGCTACGGCGTTCCGGAAGCGGGCGGGCACGACGATCGCGATGGCGCTCGGGGCGTCTTGATCCCGAATTGCATTGGCCCTGCTCGCGTGAGCCGGGCGACAACGGCGCGTTGGCGATGCCGGGCCGCCGGGCTCATTCCCTCGAACGGTCCCGGGACTCATCAATCATTTCACATGTTGCCGCCGGGTTACACGCGGGCAGTCCAGCCGCCGGAGGCAGCGGATGCGTATCGAGGAGGAGTTCATTCCCTACCCCGCGCGCCGTCCGGCAGTGGAAATCCGCGCCGATCCGGTCGATGATCGGCTCGGGCGGGTCGGAACGCCTGCGCCCGCCCCGTGGTGGACTGGTGCAATGGACCGATAGGCTTGCCCGATGGACGATGTCGTACCGCTCAGCCTGCACGTGCCCGAGCCGGAGGTGCGCCCCGGCGGCACGCCGGACTTCTCCATGGTGGCGATTCCGAAGGCCGGCTCGGTGCCGCGACCGCCGGTCGATGTCGATCCGCGCGAGATCCGTGACCTCGCCTTCTCGATCATCCGCGTGCTCAACCGCGAGGGCGAGGCAGTGGGCCCCTGGGCGGGGCTGCTGACGGACGACGACCTGCTCGAGGGGCTGCGCCACATGATGACGTTGCGCGCCTTCGACGCGCGCATGCTGATGGCACAGCGGCAGGGCAAGACCTCCTTCTACATGCAGCACATGGGCGAGGAGGCGGTGAGCTGCGCGTTCCGCAAGGCGCTCGAGCCTGGCGACATGAACTTTCCGACCTACCGGCAAGCCGGCCTTCTGATCGCCGGCGGCTACCCGATGGTCGACATGATGAACCAGATCTTTTCCAACGAGGCCGATCCCCTGAAGGGCCGCCAGCTGCCGATCATGTACTCCTCGAAGGAGCATGGCTTCTTCTCGATTTCCGGCAATCTGGGAACCCAATTCGTGCAGGCCGTCGGCTGGGCGATGGCATCGGCGATCAGCAACGACACCAGGATCGCCGCCGGCTGGATCGGCGACGGATCGACGGCGGAAAGCGATTTCCATGCCGCCCTCGTCTTCGCCTCGACCTATCGGGCGCCGGTCGTCCTCAACATTGTCAACAACCAGTGGGCGATATCGACCTTCCAG
This sequence comes from Tepidamorphus gemmatus, assembly GCF_004346195.1. Lineage (NCBI taxonomy): Bacteria > Pseudomonadati > Pseudomonadota > Alphaproteobacteria > Hyphomicrobiales > Tepidamorphaceae > Tepidamorphus > Tepidamorphus gemmatus. Next base: position 97,458 of record NZ_SMAK01000004.1, read on the forward strand.
GGCATCGCCCGCGGCGGCTCGGGCACATTCGCCGCGCGCGGGCTCGGATTCGGCATTCCCTCGCTCAGGGTCGACGGCAACGACTATCTCGCCGTCTATGCCGTTGCCAGATGGGCGGTGGAACGGGCCCGGCGCAATCTCGGCCCGACCCTCATCGAGTACGTCACCTACCGCGTGGGTGCCCACTCAACGTCGGACGATCCCTCCGCCTACCGCCCCAAGGATGAGTCGGAAGCTTGGCCGCTGGGCGATCCGGTCATTCGGCTGAAGAACCACCTGATCCGGCGCGGTGCCTGGACCGAGGAGCGGCATCGGCAGGCGGAGGCAGAAGTCATGGACACCGTCATCGCCGCCCAGAAGGAGGCCGAGAAGCACGGCACGTTGCATTCGGGCGGCAAACCCTCGGTACGCGACATGTTCGAGGGCGTCTATGCCGAGATGCCGCCGCATCTGCGACGTCAGCGTCATCAGGCGGGAGTCTGATCCATGGCCAGAATGACCATGATCGAGGCGATCCGCTCGGCCCTCGACATCTCGATGGGGCGTGATCCGAAGGTCGTCGTGTTCGGCGAGGATGTCGGCTATTTCGGCGGCGTCTTCCGCTGCACGGCCGGGCTTCAGCAGAAATACGGCGTCACCCGCTGCTTCGATACGCCGATCAGCGAGCTCGGCATCGTGGGCACCGCGATCGGCATGGCCGCGTACGGCCTCAGACCCTGCGTCGAGATCCAGTTCGCCGATTACGTCTACCCGGCCTATGATCAGATTGTCTCGGAGGCGGCGCGGATCCGCTACCGGTCGAACGGCCAGTTCACCTGCCCGATCGTCGTGCGCATGCCGACCGGTGGCGGCATCTTCGGCGGCCAGACCCACAGCCAGAGCCCGGAGGCGCTGTTCACCCATGTCTGCGGGCTCAAGGTGGTCGTGCCGTCCAATCCGCGCGATGCCAAAGGTCTGCTGATCGCTTCGATAGAGGATCCGGACCCGGTGATCTTCCTGGAACCGAAGCGGCTCTACAACGGCCCCTTCGACGGCCATCACGAGCAGCCGGTGACGCCATGGTCGAAGCATCCGCTCGGCGACGTCGATGACGGTCACTTCACCGTGCCGCTCGGCAAGGCCGAGATACGCCGGCAAGGCAGCGCCGTGACGGTGCTGACCTACGGAACCATGGTTCATGTCGCCGAAGCGGCAGCACGGGAAACGGGCATCGACGCCGAAATCATAGATCTGCGGACGCTGCTGCCGCTCGACCTCGACTGCATCGTCGAGTCGGTTTCCAAGACCGGCCGGTGCGTCGTGGTGCACGAGGCGACGCTCACCTCAGGCTTCGGTGCGGAACTGGCGGCCCTCGTCCAGGAGCACTGCTTCTACCATCTCGAGGCGCCGATCGCCCGGGTGACCGGCTGGGACACACCCTATCCGCACGCTCAGGAATGGGACTACTTCCCGGGTCCCGCGCGTGTCGGCGAGGCGCTCGTGCGCACGATGGAGGCCTGAATGGGCGAGCACGTGGTCAAGCTGCCCGACGTCGGCGAAGGCATCGCCGAGGCCGAGCTCGTCGAATGGCACGTCAAGGTGGGCGATCCGGTGCTCGAGGACACGGTGCTTGCCGCGGTAATGACGGACAAGGCGACGGTCGAGATTCCCTCCCCGGTCGCCGGCACGGTTGCCTGGCTCGCTGCGGAGATCGGCGAGAAGGTTGCCGTCGGCGCGCCGCTGGTGAGGCTGCGCGTCCCCGGTTCCGACGGTTCCGCAAGCCAGCCGCCGCAGATGGGAGGAACGGCGCCGATGGAACAGCCGCAGACGGGTCCCGAGCCGCAACCGCAGCCGGAACGGCAGCGCATGGCCGCGGCGCCCCAGGCAGGCGCTGAGCCGTCGGCGGCCGCAAAGCCGGCGCGGCGTCCAGCACTGGCGGCGATGCCCGCCGCACGGGCACCGGCTGGATACGGGGCGCCGCGGCCGGCGGGCGAAAAGCCGCTCGCCTCGCCGGCCGTGCGCCGGCGCGCGCGCGAGGCCGGCATCGACCTGCGTCAGGTGCCCGGTACCGGCCCGGCCGGCCGCATCACGCACGAGGACCTCGACGCCTTCCTGAACCGCACCCCGGGCACCCCGGCGCGGTCGGGTCCGGCGCCGGACACTTCGGTCGAGGAGATCAAGGTCATCGGTCTGCGGCGGCGCATCGCCGAGCGGATGGAACTCGCCCATGCCCGCATCGTGCCGATCACCTATGTGGAGGAGATCGACGTCACGGCCCTCGAGGAGCTCCGCGCGAAGCTCAACGCCGACGCCGGCTCCACAGGCAGGCCGCGACTGACCCTTCTGCCCTTCCTGATGCGCGCGATGGTGGCCGCGATCCGCGAGCAGCCGATCGTCAATGCCCACTATGACGACGAGGCAGGACTCATCCGGCGGTTCGGCGGCGTGCATGTCGGCATCGCGACCCAGACGGACGCCGGCCTTACGGTCCCGGTCGTTCGGCATGTCGAGGCGCGCGACATCTGGGACTGCGCCGCCGAGCTTGCGCGTCTGGCGGAGGCCGCGCGCAGGGGAACGGCGACACGCGAGGAGCTGTCGGGCTCGACGATCACCATCACCTCGCTGGGCGCGCTCGGCGGCATCGCCACGACCCCGGTGATCAACCATCCCGAGGTCGCCATCGTCGGTGTCAACCGCATGGCGGTGCGGCCGATGTGGAACGGCTCCGAGTTCGTGCCGCGCAAGGTGATGAACCTGTCATCCTCGTTCGACCACCGTGTCGTCGACGGATGGAACGCCGCCGTGTTTGTCCAGCGCATCAGGACGCTGCTGGAGACCCCGGCCCTGATCTTCATGGAAGGCTGAACGGGATGAACGAGATCGTCTGTTCGCTGCTGGTGATCGGTGCCGGTCCCGGCGGCTATGTCTGCGCGATCCGCGCCGGCCAGCTCGGCATCGATACCGTGATCGTCGAGAAGGATCGGCCGGGCGGCACCTGTCTGAATGTCGGCTGCATCCCGTCCAAGGCTCTCATCCACGTCGCCGAGGAGTTCGAGAAGGCGGTGCGCTGGGCACAGGACTCCGCCCCGCTCGGCATCTCGGTCTCCGCACCGGCGTTCGATCTTGCGCAGGCGATCGCCTGGAAGGACCACATCGTCGGCCGCCTCAGCATCGGTGTCGCGGGTCTGCTGAAGAGGGCGGGCGTCAAGACGCTGCACGGGCATGCACGCTTCCGCGACGGCAAAACCGTGACCGTCGAGACCGAGACCGGCATCCAGGTCGTCAAGGCGAAGACGATCGTGATCGCCACCGGCTCCGAGCCGGTGACGCTGCCGGACCTGCCGTTCGGCGGACCGGTAATCTCCTCATCCGATGCATTGACGCTGACCGAGCTGCCAAACCGCCTCGCCGTGATCGGAGGCGGCTATATCGGGCTGGAACTCGGCATGGCCTTCGCCAGACTCGGCAGCAGGGTCTCCATCATCGAGTCTGAGCCTCGCATCCTGCCGCTCTATGATCCGGAGCTGACGCGGCCGGTGGCGAAACGGTTGAAGGAGCTCGGCGTCGATGTCCTGGCCGGCGCGCGGGCGCGCGGACTGTCGCCAGCAGGCGACGCGCTGATCGTGGAGACAGCCGAAGGTGCCCGTAGCATCGCTGCGGACAAGGTGCTGGTCACCGTCGGCCGGCGGCCGGTGACCGGCGGTGTCGGGCTCGAAGAGATCGATCTCGACATGGCCGGGCGATTCCTCCGCATCGACGACCAGTGCCGCACGTCGATGCGCGGCGTCTATGCGATCGGCGACGTCACCGGCGAGCCGATGCTGGCGCATCGCGCGATGGCGCAAGGCGAGATGGTCGCCGAGATCGTCGCCGGCAAACGCCGCTCGTGGGACGTGAGGGCGATCCCGGCAATCTGCTTCACCGATCCCGAGATCGTGTCGGTCGGCTTGTCGCCAGAGGAAGCACGGGCCGGCGGGCGCGAGATCAAGATCGGGCAATTCCCGTTCAGCGCCAACGGGCGTTCGATGACGAAGCTGGCCGAGGACGGATTCGTGCGGGTCGTCGCGCGCGCCGACAACCATCTGGTGCTCGGCATCCAGGCGGTCGGGCAAGGCATCTCGGAGCTGTCGACCGCATTCGGCCTGGCGATCGAGATGGGGGCGCGGCTCGAGGATATCGCCGGCACCATCCATGCCCATCCGACCCAGGGCGAGGCGTTTCAGGAAGCGGCCCTCAAGGCACTCGGCCACGCGCTGCACATCTAGCTCCGGGAAAGCGTCGCGCGCGACCGACTCCGGCACCCCCCACGTCGGGCCCGACGGTTGACGCCATGGCGCCGCGAACGACGCGCGGCATCGCCCCGCGGCGCGCTGACCGCAGGATCGCAGCGCCGCTCACGAACAGAATGCGCCCACCTGATCGGAAAATGCCCTAATGTGGATCAGTCGGGCCGCCCGGACCGCGCATCATCCTTCCACTGCGAGAGCGCGCATGAGCTTCGTCGATGATCAGACCCGCCGCAGCGTGCTGAAAGGTCTTGCCCAGCTTGCGACGGCCGGCGGCGCGGCGACAGGACCCGCCGACACCCGGGCCGGGTCCGCATCGGACCGACCGACCTTCGCCAGCACCACGGTCATCCATGTCGGCGAGATCGGCCTCCGGGTCCGCAATCTGGAGCGGACGATGGCCTACTACCGCGACGTGATCGGGCTTGCGGTTCTGGCGCAGACCGACACGACCGCGATCCTCGGCGTTCCGGGCGTTCCGTTGCTGGCGCTCGAATCGCGGCCGGACGACCGGCCGGACAGCGCGCGGCTGGCCGGGCTGTTCCACACGGCGTTCCTGATGCCGACGCGGGCCGATCTCGGGCGCTGGCTGATGCATGTCGCAGGCAACCGGATACCGGTGACCGGCGTTGCCGACCATCTGGTCAGCGAGGCGATCTATCTCGACGATCCGGAGGGCAACGGCATCGAAGTCTATGCCGACCGGCCCGTCGATGGCTGGGCCTGGGACAGCGGCGGCGTGGTGATGGCGACGGCGCCACTCGACATCGAGAGCATCATGGCCGAAGGCGCCGCAGACGGGCGAGGCTGGTCGGGCGCGGCTCCGGCCGGCCTGCGGATCGGTCATGTGCATCTGAGGGTCGGCGACGTCGATGAGGCGGAGCGATTCTACGGCAACGCGATCGGCTTCGCCGTGACCCGCAGGCTGTCCGGCGCGACCTTCCTGTCGAGCGGACGCTACCATCATCACCTGGGCGCCAATGTCTGGCACAGCGCGGGTGCGGGTCGACGTCCCGAAGCGACCAGCGGACTCGCCTTCGTCGGGTTCAAGGTGACCGACGCAGCGAGTCTCGAGGAAATCGGCGGACGCCTGGTCGGGCTCGGCCACGAAGTGCGGGCGGATGACGGCGTGCTCGAGGTCCTCGATCCGTGGGGCATGGCCCTGCGATTGACGGTTGAATAGACCCGAAGCCGGGTTCGCTCGGGCGGGGCAACGTCATTCATCGAAACCTGACGGGGATCGGGCGTGTGCCCTCCCGATCCCGCGTCGGTTTGGCGGCCCGGGATGACGGTGTGGCGAATGGAGTGGGGGGCGCGGGCCGGCCGGCACGTTCAGCCACCAGCCACCGTCAATCCTTGGCGTAGGGGTTGTCGGCGCTGCGCAGATGCAGGCGGACGGGGACGCCGACGAGCCCGAACGTGTCGCGCAAACCGTTCAGGAGGTAGCGCTTGTATGAATCGGGAATGGCGTCCGTGCGCGAGCCGAAGGCGACAAACGTCGGCGGCCGCACTGCGGTCTGGGTGACGTAACGAAGCTTGATCCTGCGCCCGGCAACGGCCGGCGGCGGATGATGATCGATCAGCGCCGCAAACCAGCGGTTGAGCTCGCCGGTCGGCACCCGGGTGTTCCAGCGCGCATGGATATCGAACACGTCCTTCATCAGGCGGTCGAGCCCGAAGCCGGTCAGGGCCGACACCGGCACCAGCGGCATGCCGCGCACCTGCGGAAGCAGTCGGTCGGCTGCCTCGCGCAGGTCCCTCAGCCGCACATCGGGATCAGTGATGGTGTCCCACTTGTTCACGGCGATGACCAGCGCCCTGCCCTCCCGCGTCACCAGGTCGGCGATCTGCAGGTCCTGCTTCTCGAACGGGCTCTGCACATCCAGGACGACGACGACAACCTCGGCGAACCTGATCGCCCTGAGGGCGTCACCGACCGACAGCCTCTCGAGTTTCTCCTGAACGCGCGCCTTGCGCCGCAACCCGGCGGTATCGACGAGCCGCACCGGCCGGCCCTTCCATTCCCAGTCGACCGCGATCGCGTCGCGGGTGATGCCCGCTTCCGGACCGGTCAGCATGCGCTCTTCACCGATCAGACGGTTGAGCAGGGTGGACTTTCCGGCATTCGGCCGGCCGACGATAGCGATCCTGACCGGATCACCCTCCCCCGCTTCGTGCGCCTCGGCTTCAGTCGGATGCTGCTCACGCGCGGCATCGATCCGCACCAGCGCCTCGGTAAGGTCGGCGAGACCGAGGCCATGCTCGGCCGAGACGGCGATCGGCTCGCCAAGACCCAGTTCGAACGCTTCATAGAAGCCCGGCTCGCCAGAGGACCTCTCGCACTTGTTGGCAACCACCACCACCGGCTTGCCGGTCCGGTGCAGCAGCGCGGCGAAATGCCTGTCGGCCGGTGTCACGCCGGCGCGCGCGTCGATCAGGAACAGGGCGGCGTCGGACTCGGCGATGGCGGTCTCGGTCTGCGCTCGCATGCGCCCCTCGAGGCTGTTCGGATCGGCTTCCTCGAGACCGGCCGTATCGACGACGACAAGTGCCAGGTCGCCCAGTCTGGCCTCGCCCTCGCGGCGATCACGCGTCACGCCCGGCCGGTCGTCAACGAGCGCCAGACGCCGTCCGATCAGGCGGTTGAAGAGCGTCGACTTGCCGACATTCGGGCGCCCGACGATCGCCACCCGGAGCGGCCGCTGGGCCTCGCGCATGTCCAGGCCTCTCCGTCCTAGTTGAAGGCCGTGAGCTTGCCAGTGTTGTCGAGCACGAGAATGCGCCCGCCGGCGGCGATCGGGCTGATGTAGACCGGGCTGCCGATCGTCTGCGTGGACAGCACGGCCCCCGTTTCCGGGTTGAGGGTGATCATCCGCCCGTCGGAGGTGGCAACCCAGAGCCGCCCGCCGGCCAGGAGCGGTCCGGCAAGATTCACCGGCAGCTTGTCCTTGGGATTGGCCTTCTCGGACAGATCCGTCATCCAGCGAACCTGGCCCGTCTTGCGGTCGAGCGCCACCACCTGGGCGCCGATCGTGGCAACGAAGATGGTGTTGCCGGCGACCGCCGGCGTATGGGCGCTGGACACATTCTGCGCCCAGATGCGGTCGCCGTTGCGCGCGCTGACGCCGATCATGCGGCCAGACACCGACACCGCATAGACGTCGCCCTCATAGATGACCGGCGAGGCGGCGACGTCGCTGATGCCGGAGACGGCGGTGAAGCGGTTGGCGCCGGTCAGCGCATCGATCCAGCGCGGCTCGCCGGATTTGGCGTCGAATGCGAGGATCTCGCCGGACGAATAGGGCACCACGACAATGCCGCCCGACACCGCAGGGCTCGCATTGCCGATCACGCCGGCAGCCTGGCCGATGCCGATCTGGGTCCACAGCACCGAACCATCGGCGATGTTGACCGCGTGGACGACATTGTCGGCACTGACCACATAGGCGATGCCGTCCGCGATCGTCGGCGCACTGCGGGCCGGGGCACCAAGCTCGGTCGTCCACAACACGCCACCGTCACTGGCGCCGATCCCCACCATCGTACCGTAGCCGGTGGCGGCGACGACGATACCGCCCTCCGCGGCGATGCCGCCGTTGAAGACGACGCTCTTCTCCTTCTCAGGCTTGAGCGACACCGACCAGCCGCGGCCACCGCCTTCGAGCGAATAGGCCGACACGCGGGCGTGCTGATCCATCACGACGACCAGACCGCGATAGACGATCGGCTTGGCGGTGAGCCGGCCGCGACGATCGACGCTGGCAACCGAAACCGACCAGGTCGCACCGCCGGAACCAAGTGCGACGTTGCCCGGCGCGTTGGCAGCATTGCCCCCGGGTTGCGACCAGTCGCCGAGATCACGTGGTGCCGGCAGGCTGACAGGGGTCGTCGCGGTGTTCTCGGCGACGCGCAGTCCATCCGTCGTTTCGATCGCCGGCCGGCGATCTCCGGGAACACGCTTCTCCTTCTCGGCGAAGGGGTTGAAGCTGACCAGGTTGATGTCTTCGAGCGACGACACGTCGCTGCAGCCGGTGAGGGCAACGGCCAGCGCCAGCAGCGTCGCCGGCGCCAGCCGACTGCGCGGGGGAATGGTGGTGCTCATTGCGTATCGCCCTCCCCGGATGCAGCCGGCTGTTCTGCCTCGGGCGTCGCAGTGGCAGGCGCGGCCGCTGCGGCCGGCACAGCCGGCGGCGCCTCCGACGCAATCAGCGCGACCATCAGCTGGGCACGCTGACGCATGTCCTGCGGGGTCGCGGTGTCGGCGAGCAGTTCCTCGAAACGCGCGTTGGCGGTTGACAGGTCGCCAGCCTGAAAGGCGGCGAGGCCGAGGATTTCCCGCGCCGAATGGCGCCACGGATTGCCCTCTGCGGCGAGCCGCCCGACGCGCTCGTCGATGCCGGACAGATCGCCAGCGTCGAGCAGCAGATAGGCCGCCCGAACCCGGGCCACGTCCCTCAGGCGATCTTCGATCGCGGCATCGTTGGCGACGGCGTCGAAGGCGGCGACTGCCTCGCTGACCTTGCCGGCATCGGCGAGCGTGGCCGCGGCGCGCAGCCGCGCCAGCGCCGCGAATCCGGTGCTGCTGCGGGCGATCTCGGCGAAGGCCGCGTCCGCCTCGGCATGCTTTCCGTCGCGGGCAAGTTGCAAGGCCTCGTAATACTGCTGGCCGGTCTCAGCCGCCTGGCGCGCCACATACCACTGCCAGCCTCGCCAGCCCGCCGTGACGGCGACGACCAGCACGGCGACCGCCACGACATAGATGCCGTAGCGATCCCACAGCACCTTCGCCTGTTCGCGGCGAATTTCCTCTTCGACTTCGCGAAAGATATCCGACATGCGGCCAAGCCCGCGCCTTCACCCGTTACGCCATGATCGGCGGGCCCATCCGGGCCGACGATAACAAGCCCCGCGCCGCACGCCAACGCGCGGTGCCAGGCCGACCGATCGCGCCGTGTTAAGCGTTCATTTGGCCGATATCAAGGCTCGCCGACCGAGCCCTGCCGCTTCAGGCCCACCAGACCTCGGGCGAGAAGCGGCCTGCGGCGTCCTCGATGACCTGACCGGCGCGAAACAGCGTCGCCTCGTCGAACGGGCGGCCGATGAGCTGGAGCGCAAGCGGCAGTCCATCCGCCGACAGCCCAGCCGGAACGGCAATGCCTGGCAGGCCGGCCATGTTCACCGTGACCGTGAACACGTCGTTCAGATACATCTCGATCGGCGAGGCGGTTGCCATCGACGCCACCTCGAACGCGGCCGAGGGTGTCGCCGGCGTCAGGATCGCATCAACGCCACTGGCGAAGACCGTCTCGAAGTCGCGCTTGATCAGGGTGCGGACCTTCTGTGCCCTCAGATAGTACGCGTCATAGTAGCCGGCCGACAGCACATAGGTGCCGATCATGATGCGCCGCTTCACCTCGGCGCCGAAGCCGGCCGCGCGCGACTTCTCATACATGTCGACGATGTCGGTGCCCTCGACGCGGAGGCCGTAGCGCACGCCGTCATATCGAGCGAGATTCGAGGACGCTTCGGCAGGGGCGACGATGTAGTAGGCTGGCAGGGCGTACCTGGTATGCGGCAGCGAGATGTCGACCAGCTCGGCGCCGGCCGCCCGCAGCCAGTCGGCGCCCCTCGCCCACATCGTCTCGATCTCGGCCGGCATGCCGTCGATGCGGTACTCGCGGGGGATGCCGATGCGCATGCCTCTTATCGAGCCACCAACCGCTGCCTCGTAGTCCGGAACCTCGATATCGACCGACGTGGTATCCTTCGGATCGACCGAGGCCATCGACTTCAGCAGGATCGCCGCATCACGCACGGTGCGGGCGATCGGGCCAGCCTGGTCGAGCGAGGAGGCGAACGCCACGATCCCCCAGCGCGAGCAGCGCCCGTAGGTCGGCTTGATGCCCACGGTGCCGGTAAACGCGGCCGGCTGACGGATCGAGCCGCCGGTGTCGGTCGCGGTGGCCCCCGCGCAGAGCCAGGCCGCCACTGCCGCCGCCGAGCCGCCGGACGAACCGCCCGGCACCAGATCGGCGTTCGAGTTCGCCGCGCGCCAAGGGTTGATCACGGGACCGTAGCACGACGTCTCGTTCGACGAGCCCATGGCGAATTCGTCCATGTTGAGCTTGCCGAGCATGACCGCCCCGTCGGCCCACAGATTGGCCGTGACGGTCGATTCGTAGGGTGGCCGGAAGCCGGACAGCACCCTGCTTGCAGCCTGGCTGTGCACCCCCTCGGTGCAGAACAGATCCTTGATGCCGAGCGGGATGCCCTCCAGCGGACGCGCCTCGCCCCTGGCAAGCCGCGCGTCCGAGGCCTTGGCCATCTCGCGAGCCTTGTCGGGCGTCTCGACAATGTAGGCGTTCAGCCGCCGCGCTGCCTCGATCGCGGAGATATAGGCCTCGGTCAGTTCGAGAGCCGAGATTTCCCTGCGGGCAAGGCAGTCGCGGGCCTCGGCGATCGTCAGTCGGGTGAGATCGGTCATGCCTCGGTCTGCGTCACGCGTTGAGGGATTTCTTCAGGAACATCGACATGCCATCGTCCTCTCAGCCGAGATTGGAACCGCCGCCTTTGACCGCTGCGAGGGGACAGAGCGACATGGGACGGTCGCCGGGCGTTCCGGTCGGCGCGCCGACATCCGGCGCGCGCTGCCGCTCGACCTCCACCGGCAGGCCCGTCGACATCGCCTACTCTACCACCTTCGGCACGACGAAATAGTGATCCTCTGTCTCCGGCGCATTGGCGACGATCTTGTCGGCGATGCCGCCGTCGGTGACCACGTCGTCGCGCATCTTCATGGCGACATGGACGACGCTGGTCATCGGCTCGACGCCTGTCACATCCACTTCCTCGAGCTGCTCGACGAAGCCGAGAATGGCGTTCAGCTCGCCCTTCAGCGACTCGGCCTCCTGCTCGGTGACCGCAATACGCGCAAGCCTGGCAATGCGCCTGACGGTGTCGATATCGACCGACATGGGATTTGATGTCCGGATCCGTGGCGGATGAGGAATGTGGCGGGGCTATAGCATCGGCCGGGCAAGGGGGGCAACGCCTCCCCGCCTGCCGCGGCGCACGATCGCCCCGAGTCCCGGCCGAACCGACTGGCCTGATCCACCCGGCATCCCGACCTGTACGATGCGGCTCATACCTCGACGGCCGTCCCCCGCTCCGGCACGACGACGCCCGAGCCGCCCATCGCCGCGACGAACTTGTCCGCCGTCTGGTCGATGATCGGGAAGGTGCCGTAGTGGCAGGGGATGACGGTCTTGAAGGAGAAGTAGCGGCGGCAGGCCATCGCGGCGAGCTCGGCGCCCATGGTGAAGCGATCGCCGATCGGCACGATCCCGATCGTGGGCGCGTAGATCTCGTTGATCAACGCCATGTCCGAGAATATGTCGGTGTCGCCCATGTGGTAGACGATCTTGCCCGGCTCCGCCTTCGATATCAGCACGATGCCGGCCGGATTGCCGAGATAGAGCGGCTTGCCGTCGACGATCTCGGCGGAGGAGTGCCAAGCCTGGACGAAGGCCAGCGAGAAATCGTCGAAATCCTGACGGCCGCCGTGGTTGCCGGGGCTGACGTTCTCGACGCCCTTGCCGGCCAGATACATGCAAATCTCGAAATTGGCGACCAGCGTCGCACCGGTCGACCTGCAGATGTCCACGGTGTCGCCAATGTGATCGGAATGACCATGCGTGAGCGCGACATGGGTCGCCCCGGCCGCGGCCGCCTGGACGCCGCCCTTCCAGGTCGGGTTGCCGCTCAGGAACGGATCGATCAACACCACCGCACCGCCCGTCTCGACGCGGAAGGCGGAATGTCCGAACCAGGTGATCTTCATGGCGTCATTCTCCCTCGCTCCTGCCAGCCTCGGTCCTGCCAGACTGCCGCCATCGGGCAGTTGCGGCGGAACGTAGCGCGAGGACCGTCGGCCAACAACCGCCGTCGGCGCACGACCCGCGACATCCCGGGCGGCTTCCCGGCCGATCAGAGACCAATAGTGCAGGACCGGAACGCGGCAGCCTCCCGATCCCCTCTTCGCACCTTCGGCACTCCTGCCGCGATCCCGTGGGTGCGGCATCCGACTACGTGAATCACATCGCAGCTGCTACGAGAACGTCATGTCCGAGCCAACAGCCGAACCGGCAAACGATCCGGCCGCCTTCGCCGCGCGATTGCCGGAGCGCGGGGCGCTGATCGGGCTCGATCACGGCGAGCGAACCGTCGGCGTGGCGCTGAGCGATCCGGGCCGGCGCATTGCCTCCCCGCTCACGGCGATCCGCAAGGGCAAGTTCAGCCGGACCGGCGCCGAGATCGCCGACCTGTGCGCGCGGCATGCCGTTGCGGGCCTCGTGGTCGGCCTGCCGCTGAACATGGACGGCAGTTCCGGTCCGAGTGCCCAGTCGGCGCGTGCCTTCGCGCGCAATCTTGCCGCCCTCACCGGCCTTCCGGTGCTGATGTGGGACGAACGGCTGTCGACGGCGGCGGTGACCCGAACACTGATCGAAGCGGATGCGAGCCGGAAGCGGCGTGCCGAGGTGATCGACAAGATGGCGGCGGCCTTCATCCTGCAGGGACTGCTCGACCGACTGTCGCAACGCCCAGGCTGATCTGCAACGGATCGCCGCATCCCGCAGATGGCCAGAAATTGTGCAGATGTGGCCCTCCCAATGCCGATCGGGCTGACGTAAAGATAGGCGGAGAATCGACCTTCCGGGGCAGGTTCGCGCCTGCGGCCGCGGAGGCCCTTCCGGGCTCGGACCATGCCTTATCCGGACGTCGCGCTGCTCGCACTCCAGCTCGTCTTCTATGTCTGCGTGATGACCCTGCTGTTCGGGCTCCGGCACCGATACGGCATCGGCATCTTCTTCTGCGCGCTCGGCGCGATGCATTTCCTCGAGACCTACCTCGCAGCGACCTTCTATGTCGCGGTGCCCGGGGGATTTCTCGTCTCGCCAGGCTCGACCATCCTGTTCGCCGGCAAGATCGTGCTGCTGCTCCTGGTCTACATCCGCGAGGATGCCACCGCCGTGCGGCAGCCGATCTACGGGCTGTTTGCCGGCAACCTGCTGATGATCGGGCTTGTCGCGATCTTGCGGCACACCGGCCATGTCGCCGGCATCGGACCCAACCCCGACTTCCTTTTCATGGACCAGATGGGGCTGCTGATGCTGTGGGGCACCGTCCTGCTGCTCGCCGACGGCATCCTGATTATCCTCATCTACGAGAGGATCGGCCGCTGGTTCGGCCGCCACGTGACGCTGCGGATCGCGGTCAGCGGTGTCGCCGTGCTGACGTTCGATCAGTTCCTGTTCTGGCCGGTGCTGCACATGGTGACCGGTGTGCCTCTGGTCACGCTGTTGAGCGGCTGGGTGGCGAAATCGACGACGGCAGTCGCCTGCGCATTGCTGGTCGGCGCCTATCTGCGATTCGTCGAGAAGCGGATGTTCGACGGACTGAACCATCCGCGCCTCGGCGATGTATTCGACGCCCTGACCTACCGGCAGCGATACGAATGCCTGCTCGAGGCGAGTGGCCGCGACGGGCTGACCGGGGTCGGCGATCGCGGACGAATGGAACGCGAGTGCGAGCGCGAGATCGCCCGGACGCTGGCGCGCAGCCTGCCGGTCAGCGTGCTGCTGATCGACATCGACAACTTCAAGATGGTCAATGACCAATATGGCCACATCGCCGGCGATGCCCTGCTGCGGTCGCTGGCGGCGATGCTGCAGGCGAACCTGCGCGAGAGTGACCAGGTCTATCGCTTCGGTGGCGACGAATTCGTGGTCGTGGGACTGGGCATCGGGGTCAGCGGCGCGATGCGCCTGGCAGAGCGGCTGCTCCGGGAGGCCTCCGAACTCCGGTTCGCGGGGGGACACGGCCCCGCCACGATCAGCATCGGTGTTGCCACCGCACCCGACGACGGCAGGACCTTTGTCGCGTTGCTGTCGCGCGCCGACAGCCAGCTCTACGCGGCAAAGCAAGACGGTCGCAACCGCATCGCGACTGCAGCGGGCACCTGGAGCCCGACCGGCCCCGACTCGCGCCAGCCGCGTCCGACCTGACCTGGCCCCATGAACGGCGGGATCTGAGCACGCACCGCCAAGACGCTGCCCCCGCCATGGGCAGACCGGTCTGGGGACAAGTCCGATTTCGACTGCCCGCAACGTCATGCGGCTTGTCGCTGCGCCACGATGCCCCTATACGGACGGCTTTGATGAGCCTCGCCGAGACACCCGCGCCGATCATATTCCGCTCCCGACATCTGCTCGGCATCGAGGATCTGTCTCCCGCCGAGATCACTGCACTGCTCGACCTCGCCGACGCGTTCGTCGAGCTGAACCGGCGGCCGGACAAGAAGCTGTCCACCCTGCGCGGCCGCACCCAGATCAACCTGTTCTTCGAAGCATCGACCCGCACACAGAGCTCGTTCGAGCTGGCCGGCAAGCGGCTGGGCGCCGACGTCATGAACATGTCGGTGGCCTCTTCCTCGGTGAAGAAGGGCGAGACGCTGATCGACACGGCGGTGACGCTGCACGCCATGCATCCGGACATCATCGTCGTGCGTCACCATGCGGCCGGCGCCGTGGAGCTCCTGTCGCGCAAGGTCGGCTGCTCGGTGATCAATGCCGGGGACGGAGCCCATGAACACCCCACGCAGGCGCTGCTCGACGCGCTCACCATCCGCCGGCATACCGGGCGGCTGGAGGGCCTGACGGTTGCGATCTGCGGCGACATCCTGCACAGCCGCGTCGCGCGCTCCAACATCCTGCTGCTCAACGCGATGGGCGCGCGGGTACGGGTTGTCGCGCCGTCCACCCTTCTGCCGGCCGCCATCGACAGGTTCGGCGTCGAGGTGCATCGCGACATGCGCTCGGGTCTGCGCGATGCCGACGTGGTGATGATGCTGCGCCTGCAGCGCGAGCGGATGGACGGCTCCTTCGTGCCGTCCGTGCGGGAGTACTTCCACTTCTTCGGGCTCGACGCGGCGAAGCTCGCCCTGGCGAAGCCGAATGCGCTGGTGATGCATCCAGGCCCGATGAACCGGGGCGTCGAGATCGATTCCGACATCGCCGACGGGCCGCAGAGCCTGATCCGCGAACAGGTCGAGATGGGCGTGGCGGTACGCATGGCGGTGCTCGACGCGCTCGCCCGCAACCTGCCCAACCGGTGAGGTGCACAGAATGCCGGTCTGGGGATCGCCCGAACCGTTCGAGCGGCAGTCGGCCGCGCCGCTCGGATTCCGCAATGTCCGGCTGATCGATCCCTCGACCGGGCGCGACGAGATCGGCGGCCTGCTCGCCACCGGCGGCGTCATCGCCGATGTCGGTCCGCATCTGACATGGGGTCCCTTTCCCGACGGTACGGAGGTGATCGACGGCGGCGGTTGCGTGCTGGCACCGGGTCTCGTCGACATGCGTGTGTTCACCGGCGAGCCGGGATATGAGCACCGGGAGACGATCGCCACAGCCAGCCGGGCGGCGGCGGCCGGTGGCGTCACGACGATGGTCTGCATGCCGGACACCGAGCCGGCGATCGACGATGTCGCGCTGGTCGATTACGTGCAGCGGCTGGCCCGCGATACGGCGATCGTACGGGTGCGGCCGATGGCGGCGCTCACCAAGGGGCTCGCCGGCGTCGAGATGACGGAGATCGGGCTGCTGTCGCAGGCCGGCGCCGTCGCCTTCACCAATGGGCGCAAGGCACTGACCAGTGCGCGGCTGATGCGGCGGGCACTGACCTACGCGCGGGATTTCGGGGCGCTCATCGTACATCATGTCGAGGACCCGGATCTCGCCGGCGACGGCGTGATGAACGAGGGCGAGACCGCCGCCCGGCTCGGCCTGCGCGGTATTCCGGCAGAGGCCGAGACGATCATGCTCAGCCGCGATCTGCAGCTGGTCGGGCTGTCCGGCGGCCGCTATCACGCCGCGCAACTGTCGGCGGCCGCCTCGCTCGACCATCTGCGGCGCGCGCGTGCCCAGGGGCTGCCGGTCACGGCGGGCGTCTCCATCAACAACCTTACGCTCAACGAGATCGACGTCGGCGCCTACCGCACCTTCTTCAAGCTGTCGCCGCCGCTGCGAAGCGAGGACGACCGCCGGGCGCTCGTCGCCGCCGTCGCCGAGGGATTGATCGACGTCATCGTCTCGAGCCACGATCCGCAGGACGTCGAGACCAAGCGCCATCCCTTCGCGGAATGCGAGGACGGCGCGATCGGACTGGAGACCCTGCTTGCAGCGGCGTTGAGGCTGTACCATTCAGGGGACGTGACACTGCTGCGGCTGATCGATGCGCTGTCGAGCCGTCCGGCGGCGATCCTGGGGCTCGATGCCGGGTCGCTCGAGCCAGGCCACCCTGCCGATCTCGTCTTCTTCGATCCGAACCTGCCCTGGGTGGTCGATGCCACGCTGCTGTCGTCACGCTCAAAGAATACCGCCTTCGAGAATGCCCGCCTGCAGGGCCGGGTGCTGCGCACCGTCGTTGCCGGGCGCACCGTATACGACTACGCTGGCGGTTGACGCTGAAGGACGGGTGGCCCGATGCCGGATCAGATGAGCTTCAGCCTCGCGCTGCCCTATCTGCTGGCCGCGCTCGCCGGCGGTTATCTCCTCGGCTCGATTCCGTTCGGCGTGATCCTGACCCGCATGGCCGGGCTCGGCGATGTCAGGACGATCGGCTCCGGCAACATTGGCGCGACCAACGTGCTGCGCACCGGACGCAAGGGGCTTGCGGCGGCGACCCTTGTCGGCGACGCTCTGAAGGGCACGACCGCCGTAGTGCTGTTCGGTCATCTTTGGGGCCCCGATACGGCGCTTGTTGCCGGATTCGGCGCCTTTCTCGGTCATCTGTTTCCCGTCTGGCTGAAGTTCCGGGGCGGCAAGGGTGTCGCGACCTATATCGGCATCCTGCTGGGGTTGTTCTGGCCGGCGGCACTGATTTTCGCCGGCATGTGGATCGCCATGGCCTGGTTGACCCGCTACTCCTCGCTGTCGGCCCTGGTGGCCAGCGCGGCCACTCCGGTCGCTCTGGTACTGTTCGACAGGCTCCAGACGGCCGAACTGTTCGCCGTGCTGACTGTACTGCTGTTCATCGCTCATCGCGCCAATATCGGCCGGCTGATGCGCGGCGAGGAGACGCGCATCGGCGGCGGTCCGGCCGCGTCGTGAGCCTCGAGCCGTCGCCGGCGCAGCCTGTGCTCGCGGCGGCCCAGAAACTGGACTGGTTGCGCCTGCTGCGCAGCGAGAATGTCGGGCCGATTACCTTCCGCGCCCTCATCAACCGGTATGGCGGCGCCGCCGAAGCGCTTGCCGCCCTGCCCGGCCTGTCGGCGAGAGGCGGCCTGTCCCGCCCGATCCGGATCTGCTCGCGCGAGGAGGCTGAACGGGAGATTGCCGCGGCAGAGCGTCTGGGGGGCGCGCTGGTCGCCTGGGGCGAGCCTGGCTATCCGCCGCTGTTGGCCCGCGTCGAGGATGCGCCGCCGCTGCTCTACGTATCTGGTTCGCTTGCCGCGAGCGCCCTGCCCGCCGTCGCGATCGTCGGCTCGCGCAACTGCTCCGCCGTCGGCCGCAGAATGGCCGCGACCATGGCGGCCGAGCTTGCTCGCGAAGGCTTTGCCGTCGCATCGGGGCTGGCTCGCGGCATCGACGCGGCAGCGCACGAGGCGAGTCTGGCGACGGCCACGATCGCCGTCCTGGCCGGTGGTCTCGGCCGGCTATATCCACCTGAACATGCCGAACTTGCCGCCGCGATCCGCCATAACGGCCTGCTGATCACCGAGATGCCACCCGACCGCATCGCCAAGGCGCAGGATTTTCCCCGGCGCAACCGCATCATCTCTGGCATTTCCTATGGCGTGGTGGTGGTCGAGGCTGCTGCGCGGTCCGGAACACTGATCACGGCGCGATTCGCACTGGAACAGGGACGCGAGGTATTCGCCGTACCCGGATCGCCGCTCGACCCGAGAGCGGAGGGTACAAACCGGCTGATCCGCAACGGCGCGACACTGGTTCGCGATGCCGCGGACGTTCTCGAGGTGCTGCGCCCGATGCTGGGCCAGCGGCCCCCGCCGGCGCCGCTGACGGAGCCGGAGGCCGACGGGAAGGCGGAACCGATCGACGTCGGCGACAGCGACCGCGGCCGCGTCATCGACGCCCTCAGCCCGACGCCCACCGAACTGGACGACGTCGTCCGCCAGACCGGCCTCAGGCCTGCCCAGGTCATGCTCGTACTGATCGAACTCGAACTGGCTGGCCGCATCGAGCGGCACGCGGGAAACCGAGTCTCGCTGACTTGACTGCAGCCCCGGCCTTCAGCGTCGTGCCGGCAGCGTGCCCGCCTCCGCCGCAGCCTCGACCCTCGCCATTTCCAGAAGATAGGCGACCAGATCCATCCCCGCCGCATCGGCGAGACGAACCAGTTCCGGCAGGAATGTGGCCAGATACTGTGCGGTCGCCAGACGTTGTTGCGGATCGACGGTCGCAGGGCGGGAGCGCTTGCCGGTCAACCCCTTCATGTGAGTGCGTGCCCCTCGCTGTGGCGCCACAGGAAGCCGCGGGGCGCCTGCAACAACACTAATAGATCGCGGAAATAATGAAATACACTTTTAGCGTGTATGTACGAACTGATCCGATGTGCAACTCGTGTTTGACACATCTCGGCGCTTTGACCATGTTCCGCGCCACCTGCGGGCCGCCGGCGCCTGCATCATCTGGAGGCAACCGTCCCGCCCATGGATGTCGTCATCGTCGAATCCCCGGCGAAAGCGAAGACCATCAACAAGTACCTCGGCAGCCGGTATCGGGTGATCGCCTCGTTGGGCCACATCCGCGACCTGCCGTCCAAGGACGGGTCTGTGCAGCCGGACCGCGACTTCGAGATGGTCTGGGAGGTTGATCAGAAGAAATCCAAGCAGGTCTCGGAGATCGCCAGCGCAGTAAAAGGCGCCGACCGCGTCATCCTCGCCACCGACCCCGACCGCGAAGGCGAGGCGATCTCGTGGCATGTCCTGGAGGTGCTGCGGAAGAAGGGCGTGCTGAAGGACAAGCCGGTCGAACGAGTGGTGTTCAATGCAGTCACCAAGCAGGCCGTGCTCGAGGCACTCGCCCATCCGCGCGACATCGACCGCCCGCTGGTCGAGGCCTATCTGGCACGCCGGGCGCTCGACTACCTCGTCGGATTCACGCTGTCACCGGTGCTGTGGCGCAAGGTCCCCGGCGCGCGGTCGGCCGGACGGGTGCAGTCGGTGGCGCTCAGGATCGTCTGCGACCGCGAAGCCGAGATCGAGACCTTCGTGCCGCGGGAGTACTGGCAGATCGTGGCTGATCTGCTGGCCGGTCCGGAAGGATTCGAGGCGCGCCTGGTGGGGGCGGACGGCGAGAGGATCGACCGCCTGACGATTGGCGACGGTGCGCGGGCGAACGCGCTGAAAGCGGTGCTCGAATCTGCGACATACCGCGTGCAGTCCGTGGAGAAGAAGCCGGTCCGCCGCAATCCGCCGCCGCCCTTCACCACGTCGACACTGCAGCAGGAGGCCTCGCGCAAGCTCGGCTTCTCCGCCGACCGCACGATGCGCACGGCCCAGCGGCTCTACGAGGGCGTCTCTCTCGGCGGCGAGACGGTCGGTCTGATCACCTACATGCGCACCGACGGACTGGAAATCGTCCCGGAAGCGATCCAGGCAGCGCGGCGGACGATCGAAGCCGACTTCGGCGACCGCTACCTGCCCGGCGCCCCGCGCATCTATCGCACCAAGGCGAAGAACGCGCAGGAGGCGCACGAGGCGATCAGGCCGACCGACATCGCCCGCCGTCCGGACGAGACGGCGCGCTACCTGGAGGGCGATCAGCAGCGTCTCTACGAGCTGATCTGGAAGCGCACGCTGGCTAGCCAGATGGAGGCGGCCGAGCTGGAGCGCACGACCGTGGAGATCGAGGCACAGGCTGCCGACGGCAAGCGCTACCAGCTTCGCGCCACCGGCACAGTGCAGCGTTTTGACGGATTCCTGGCGCTCTATCAGGAAGGAGCCGACGACGATGCCGACAGCGAGGAGAGCCGGCGCCTGCCACCAATGAAGGAGGGCGAGGCGCTCGGGCTGAAGGAGGTCCGGGCAAGCCAGCACTTCACCGAACCGCCGCCGCGGTTCAGCGAGGCGACGCTGATCAAGCGGCTTGAGGAACTTGGCATCGGCCGCCCCTCGACCTATGCCGCGACATTGCAGGTGCTGCAGGATCGCGAATACGTGCGGCTCGACAAGCGTCGTCTCGTGCCCGAAGCGAAAGGGCGGCTGGTCACGGCCTTCCTGGAGGGCTTCTTCAAGCGCTACGTCGAGTACGACTTTACCGCCGATCTGGAGGAAAAGCTGGATCGCGTCTCGGCCGGCGAGATCGGTTGGCGCGAGGTGTTGCGCGACTTCTGGCGCGATTTCGTTGCCGAGGTGGAGAAGACGGCGAATCTCACGACATCGGAGGTCTTCGAGGTACTCAACGACATCCTCGCGCCGTACGTCTTCCCGCCGCGCACAGACGGCGCAGACCCGAGGCTCTGTCCGACCTGCGGAACCGGCCGGCTGGCTATCAAGCGCGGCAAGAACGGACCGTTCATCGGCTGCTCCAACTATCCCGACTGCAACCACACCCGCGATCTCGCTGCGCCGAACGGCGAGACCGGCGACGTGGCGACGACCGGCAACCGCATCATCGGCGTTGATCCGGAGAGCGGCCTCGAGGTGAGCCTGCGCACCGGCCGCTTCGGTCCCTATCTGCAGCTTGGCGAAGGCGGTGACGGCGAGAAGCCGAAGCGCGCGTCGCTTCCGAAGGGTATGGATCCGCAGTCCCTCACCCTCAAGCGGGCGCTGGAGCTTCTCTCCCTGCCGCGCACGGTCGGCATTCACCCGGAGACCGGCAAGCCAATCCTTGCAGGTCTCGGTCGGTATGGTCCGTTCGTGCAGCACGAGAAGACCTACGCCAATCTCGAGTCCTTCGAGGATATCTTCACCGTCGGCGTCAACCGGGCGGTCACGCTGATCGCCGAGAAGGAGCTGAAGTCCGGACGGCGCGGCGCCGCTGCAATCTTGAAGACGCTCGGCGAGCACGCCGACTTCGGCGGCCCGATCGAGGTCAAGGCTGGCCGTTACGGCCCCTACGTCACCGACGGCAGCATCAACGCGACGCTGCCAAGGGGATCGGACCCGGAGACGCTGACCCTCGAGCAGGCGGTGGAGCTGCTCACGGCGAAGGCCGCGAGGGACGGCGGCAAATCCGCGCGAGGCAGGAAGTCGGCCACGGCCGGCAAGACAACCGGGCGGTCCACCGGCAGGGCCAGCAAGACTGCAAGGACCGGCAAGGCCGGCAGCCCGAAGACGAGTGTCGCAAGGAAGGGCCGGATCGCCCCGAAGGGCGCGCCGGAGAGCTGATGGTGAAGGGCCGGCGCAGCGAGGGAAAGGTTGCGCTTCCGACCCGCGAGGCGATCCTCGAGTTCATCCGTGACCATCCTGGCAAGGCCGGAAAGCGCGAGATCGCGCGAGCGTTCGGCATCACGTCATCCGACAGGATCGGCCTCAAGGCACTGCTCAAGCAGATGGCCGAAGAGGGGCTTGTCGAGCGGCGCCGCAAGGCGCTGAAGCGGCCTGGCCACATCGCGGCCGTCGAGGAACTCGAGGTGGTGTCGCGCACGCCGGAGGGCGATGTCGTCGCCATCCCGACCGACTGGGACGAGGCCGAGCACGGAATGCCGCCGCGCGTGCTCATCATGCCCGAGCGCGGCCGCAAGGCGCGGCTACAGGCGCCGGGCGTCGGCGACCGTATACTCGCCCGCATCCGCGATCGCGCGGATCGGGACGGCGGGATCGCGCACGAAGGCAGGGTGATCCGCATCCTCGACCGACGCCCAACAACCATCGTCGGCGTGTTCGAGGAACGGCCGGGCGGAGCAGGCGTCGTGCGGTCGGTTGACAGGAAGGACCGCCGCGACCTGATCGTTGCGCCGGGCGACAGCGGTAATGCCGAGGACGGCAACCTGGTGCGCGTCGAGATCCGCAAGTCGGTTCGGCTCGGTCCGCCACGCGCTGTCGTGCGCGAGGTGGTTGGCGATCTGAAGAGCGAGAAGGCGGTCAGTCTGATCGCCATCCTGACCCACGGCATCCCGTACGAATTCCCGGCCGAGGCGATCGCCGAGGCACAAGCCGCGCAGCCGGTCGGGCTGCAAGGGCGGCTGGACCTGCGCCGCCTGCCGCTGGTCACCATCGACCCATCGGACGCCAAGGATCATGACGATGCCGTCCATGCGGCGCCCGATACCGATCCCGCCAACCCTGGCGGCCACATCATCACGGTCGCGATCGCTGACGTCGCCCACTACGTCCGTCAGGGCAGCGCACTCGACAGATCGGCGCGCGAACGCGGCAATTCGGTCTACTTCCCCGATCGCGTGGTGCCGATGCTACCGGAGGAGCTGTCGTCGGACCTGTGCTCGCTAAGGGCCGGCGAGGACCGCGCGGCAATCGTCGCCGAGATTGTCGTCGATGCGAATGGCCGGATGCGCCGGCACCGGTTCTCTCGGGCGGTGGTTCGGGTGGCGGCGGGCATCGACTATGTCCGCGCTCAGGATGCGATCGACGGCCGGACGGACGGCGACACCGCCGCCATCCTCGACACGGTGCTGAGGCCATTGTGGGCGGCCTTCGCGGCCGTGGCGAAGGCGCGCGACGCGCGTGAGCCGCTGGAACTCGAGATTCCGGAGCGCAAGCTCGTCCTCGATGGCGCCGGCCATGTAAAGAAGGTGACGGTGCCGCCGCGCCTCGACAGCCACCGGCTGATCGAGGCGTTCATGATCCTCGCCAATGTCGCCGCGGCGGAGACGCTGGAGAAGCGGCGCATGCCCCTGCTCTACCGTGTCCACGACGCACCGTCGCCGGAAAAGCTCGCCGCACTGTCGGACTTCCTGGCGACCATCGGCCTCAAGCTGCCCAAGGCCGGCGTGCTGCTGCCGCGCCACTTCAACGGCATCCTCCGACGCGTCCAGGGCAGCGAGCACGAACGGCTGGTCAACGAGGTGATACTGCGCAGCCAGGCGCAGGCGGAATACGCCGCCGGCAATTTCGGACATTTCGGCCTCAATCTCCGCCGCTACGCCCATTTCACCTCGCCGATCCGGCGCTATGCCGACCTGATCGTCCACCGGGCGCTGATCCGGGCGCTTGATCTCGGCAATGACGGGCTCGACGATCGCACCATCGACAAGCTCGACGAGATCGCCGCCCATATCTCGGCGACCGAGCGCCGCGCGATGCTGGCCGAGCGCGAGACCGTTGACAGGCTCATCGCCGACTACCTTGCCGACAGGATCGGGGCGACCTTCCACGGGCGGATCACCGGAGTGACCCGATCCGGCCTGTTCGTTCGGCTTGACGATACTGGGGCCGACGGGTTCATTCCCCTGTCGAGCCTCGGCGCCGACTACTATCTCCACGACGAGGCGAGTCAGCGGGTCGTTGGCGAACGGACCGGCGAGACCCACAGGCTCGGAGACGAGGTCGAGGTGCGACTCGTTGAAGCGGTGCCGCTGGCCGGCGCCTTGCGGTTTGAGCTTCTCAGCGAAGGCGCCTATCTAGGTTCGCGTTCGAGACCAAGACCACGCCGCGGCAGCCCCGAGCGCAAGGCCGGGCGACGCGGCAGACCGGAAAGCCGATGACACAGCCCGAGACCACCTGGCGACGCAGCACGGCAGAGCGGCCGGGGCGTCCGCTCGTACTGGCGATGCGGCGCGGCGCCACGCTGAAATGCCCCGCCTGCGGAACCGGCGGACTCTATCGCGCCTACCTGAAGGTGAGCGAAGCCTGCCCGGCCTGCGGCGAGGCGCTGCACCATCACCGTGCCGATGACGCGCCGCCCTACTTCACCATCGTGCTTGTCGGCCACATCGTCGTGCCGCTGGTGCTGACGGTCGAAAAGCTCTACGCCCCGCCGATCTGGCTTCAGGCCACCGCCTGGTCGCTGGTGACGCTGCTGATGGCGCTGGCGGCCCTGCCGATGATCAAGGGGGCGCTCGTCGGCCTGCAATGGGCCCTCTACATGCACGGCTTCGACCCGCATGCCTCCGGCCGGGAGGACTGGGACGGAACCGGAGTTCAGCCAACCGGATCCAAGACGTGACTGCCAACGAGAAGCTTATCAACGAAGCCACCCGAACCTTCGAGCATCCCAACGTTCGGCCGAGCGATTCCGCCTCGCTCATTATCGTCGACCGACGCGCAGGCGTTCCCTATGTCCTGATGGGCAAGCGCAGCGAGCGGCACGTCTTCTACCCGGGCGCCTTCGTGTTTCCCGGGGGCCGGGTCGATCCGCGCGACGGGCACGCGCCGCTTGCCGGCGACCTCGATCCGGCGACGCGCACGCGGCTGCTGACCCGGATGCGGGGCCGCACCAGCGAACACCGCGCCCGCGCCATCGCGCTCGCCGGGATCCGCGAGGCCTTCGAGGAGGCGGGCATCCTGATCGGACGTCCAGGAAAACCGCACAAGTCCGCGCCGGCGGACTGGCAGCTGTTCCTGAGCCACGGGCTGCTGCCCGACCTGTCGCGGCTCGCCTTCATCATGCGCGCCATCACGCCGCCGCGCCGGCCGCGGCGCTTCGACAACCGCTTCTTTGCTGTCGAGGCGGATGCCATCGCGCTCGAGCTTCCGGCCAGCCGGCGGCCGAGCGATGAACTCGGCGAACTGATCTGGCTACCCATCGAGGAAGCCAGGTCGCTGAAGATTCCCGCGGTGACCCAGGTCGCGCTCAACGAGCTCGAGGACCGGCTCGCCGCGCCGGGGGGCCTCGCCGCCGACCTGCCCGTGCCCTACTATCACGCCATCCGGCAGAAATTCCTCCGCGAGCTTCTGTAGCCGGATCGGCGCGGGCGAGCGCCGGCACCCCTGGCAGCGGCAGTCGCGGAGCGCGACCTTGGACAGCGTACGACCTTGCGAGTCTCCGGCGGCGGCCGTTGACCCGGCTGCCCGATGGCGCAGCATCGCGGCGGCGATCGGCTGCATCTCGATCGTCGGCTTCGCGCTGGCGCTGACCATCCCGCTCTTGTCGCTGATGCTGGAGGCGCGCGGCATCTCCGACACTTGGATCGGGCTCAACACTGCCGTTGCCGGGCTGGGGGCACTGGTGACGGCTGCCGTGGTGCCACGGCTAGTCGGCAGGTTCGGGACCGTTCGACTGCTCTACGCGGCGGTGACCGCCGGGGCCGTGGCGCTGCTGCTGTTGCCGCCCTCCCCGTTCTGGGCGTGGTTCCCGATCCGGTTCGTCCTGACGGGGGCGATCACGGTGCTGTTCGTCGTCAGCGAATTCTGGATCAACGCAACCGCACCCGACGGCAAACGTGGCCTGGTGATGGGCATCTATGCCTCGGTGCTGTCGGCGGGCTTCGCCGCCGGACCGGCGGTGCTGGCGATCTTCGGCAGCGCCAGCCCGATCCCGCTTGCGGTCGCGACGATCAGCTTCGTCCTGGCTGCCATCCCGGTGGCACTCGCCGGCAACGTCGTGCCGAAGGTGGAGGGCCGCTCGAAGCTGCCGATGATCTCGCTCGTTTTCGTTGCCCCGGCTGCGATCCTTGCGGCGCTGGTGTTCGGCGCAGGCGAGTCCACGACCCTTGCCTTCATAGCTCTGTGGGGCCAGCGCAGCGGCTTCGCCGAGGCCGAGGCGGCGCTGCTCCTGACCATGGCGGGGCTCGGCAACCTTCTCTTCCAGGTGCCGATCGGCATGCTTGCGGACCGCGCCAACCGCTCGATGGTGCTGACGCTGTGCGGCGCCATCGCAAGCGTCGGCGCAGGACTGCTGCCGATGGCCAGCGACAGCGTCACCCTCGCCTTCGCAATCATCTTCGTCTGGGGCGGAGTCGCCGCCGGGCTCTACACCGTGGGACTGACCCAGCTCGGTGCCCGCTTCACCGGTGCCGAGCTCGCCAGCGCCAACGCGCTGTTCGTCATGCTCTACTCGGTCGGCATGCTGATCGGACCGGCGATGGGCGGGGCGGCAATGGACGCCTGGCCGCCCGATGGCCTGCCTCTCGCTCTGGCGCTGCTGTTCGGCGCCTATACGCTGATCGCTGGTGGCCGCTGGATCACGAGCCGCTGACAGGACAATTGTCAGGGGATAGGCGGGGCCGCGCCCCTTGCCTTTGCCGGACAGACTGGTTGAATGGCCGCCTGCGAGGGAGGCCCATGTGAGCGGACACGGCACGCCGCGCGGCGGCGCACGCACCTATGCCGAGGCCGGCGTCGACATCGGCCGCGGCAATGCCTTCGTCGAGGCGATCAAGCCGCTGGTGCGTTCCACGATGCGCCCTGGCGCCGACACCGAAATCGGTGGCTTCGGCGGCATCTTCGATCTGAGGGCCGCAGGCTTCCACGACCCGCTGCTGGTGGCGGCCAATGATGGCGTCGGCACCAAGCTCAAGATCGCAATCGACACCGGCATCCACGACACGATCGGCATCGACCTGGTGGCGATGTGCGTCAACGATCTCGTCGTCCAGGGTGCCGAACCGCTGTTCTTCCTCGACTACTACGCGACCGGCCGGATCGACCCGTCGGTCGGGGAGGACATCGTTCGCGGCATCGCCGAAGGCTGCCGGCAGGCCGGCTGCGCGCTGATCGGCGGCGAGACCGCCGAAATGCCGGGACTTTACGCCGAAGGGGACTACGATCTTGCCGGTTTCGCAGTCGGTGCCGTCGAGCGCGACCGGCTGCTGCCCCGCCGTGACATCGCAGCCGGAGACGTCCTGCTCGGCCTCGCCGCCTCTGGCGTGCATTCGAACGGCTACTCGCTGGTCCGCCGCATCGTGGCCGATTGCGGACTGCACTGGCAGGATCCCGCCCCCTTCGATGCCGCCACACCGCTCGGCCGGGCCCTGCTCGAGCCGACCCGGATCTATGTGAAATCGGTGCTGACGGCGATCGCCCGGGCACCTGACGGCGTCAAGGCGCTCGCCCACATCACCGGCGGCGGGCTGACCGAGAACCTGCCGCGGGTGTTGCCGGAGGATGTGACGGCCGAGATCGACCTGGAAAGCTTCGCACTGCCCCCGGTGTTCGCCTGGCTGCGCGATGTGGCCGGCATCGAGGGCGCCGAGATGCTGCGCACCTTCAACTGCGGCATCGGCATGGTTGTGGTCGCCGATCCCGGCCGGGCGGACGCGACCGAGGCCGTCCTCCGCGAGGCGGGCGAAACTGTCCACCGGCTCGGCAGACTCGTCGCCGGCCGTGACGGGGCGGCGGTTCGCTATGCGGGAGAGTTGCGGCCATGAGCGGGCGGGTTCCGGTCGCGGTGATGATCTCGGGGCGTGGCAGCAACATGGCTGCCCTGATCGAGGCCAGCCGCGATCCGGCCTATCCGGCGGAGATCGTGCTGGTCATATCCAACAAGGAAACCGCCCCCGGGCTGGAGACGGCCGCAGCGGCCGGCATCGCCACCGCCTTCATCGACTATCGCGGATCCGGCAGTCGGGCTGCCTTCGAGGAGGCCGCAAGCGCGGCAATCGAACAGGCGGGCGCCCACTATGTGTGCCTTGCCGGTTTCATGCGGTTGCTGACGCCGGCCTTCGTCGATCGCTGGCGCGACAGGCTGATTAACATCCACCCGTCGCTGCTGCCCGCCTTCCCTGGCCTGCATACCCATGAACGGGCCCTCGAAGCCGGCGTCAGGATCGCCGGTTGCACCGTCCATTTCGTGCGCGCAGAGATGGACCATGGCCCGATCATCGCCCAGGCCGCCGTCCCAGTTCTCAGCCGCGACACGCCGCAGACGTTGGGCGCCAGGGTGTTGGCAGCCGAACACAAGCTTTACCCGCTGGCACTCGCCCTTGTCGCCTCCGGGCGCGCACGTGTTCTGGCGGAACGAGTGCTGATCGACGATGAGCCGTGCGCGCAGGTGGTGCTTTCGGTGCCCCCCTTCCCCGCGACACTCGCCCCTGTCGGAGATGAACTCGGCAAGACCGTTTAGAGCTGTTCCGGCAGAAGTCGAAGCGTCCGGCGAGCCCCGGTCATGCGCGCCACCGTTCGTAGAAATCGAACAGATAGGCGTATTTGCGATAGATCGCGGCCTCGATCGCGGGTGTCAGGTAACCCTCGAGTGGCACCTCCCGGCGGCTGCGATTGACATGCGGGAGCTGGTAACGGGCAAGGCTGTAGGGCGCAACCGCGTCGTGCAGTTCCGGTCCCAGGTTCTCGAACCTTATCCTGCGCAGGTTGTCTGGCGCCACGCCATCACGCGTCCAGAAGCGCTCGAACTCGTCCGCAGACCGCTTGAAGAACGGGAAGATCTCGACGAACTGCGCGAAATCACGCCGCTCGAGACACTCCTGCTGTGCCTGGCTGATTCGGACCGCGTTCTTGGCGTGGCGGGCGCACATATGCTCGCAATGGGAGACTTCGAGGTCGTACGGGTCCCGGATCGCAGCGATAACGAGCTTGAAGGAGGACAGACCGATCCCGCGCAGCGCGAGCTTCTCGCGCGCGTCATGCATGTCCTCGTGCCGGGCGCCCTCGATCAGCTCCAGCCGGGCGCGCACGTCGTCGAAGGCCAGCGTCTGCACGGCGTGATCGAAGGCACTGGCCGGCAGGTACATGTGCAGATCGCCGCGCAGATTGTTGAGCAGGAACCGCGTGATCGACATCCCGGCCATCTTCGGGACGTGGACGAACAGGATGTCTTCGGTGAACAGCATCGATCGCTCTGCACCCGGAGGCGGCCGCGCGCGGAACCAAGCGCGGCGGGCAGCTTGTCGTCTCCTATCTGCACTCCTCGACGGCAGCGTCCCAGCGCGACTTGATTGCCGCCACCGGCTTGCGCCACTGCACGACCCTACGCATCTCGTCCTCGTTCATCTGCGGCATGATCTTCGCGACGGTGCAGCGGCAGCCAGAGGTGATGTTGGCATACTGGCTGGCCATGCGGCTACCCTCGATCACGCAGTAGTCGATGAGCGCCAGGCGCGCCTCCTCGCCCAGCGGTAGTTGCGGCGCGGGCTGGGCCGTCGCCCCCGCACCTGCGAGTAGCCCGAGCGACACAGTCACAGCCGTGCCGAACAGCCAGAAACGCAGCAAGAACATACCCGAACCGAACCGCGACATCCGGTCAAACCCCTCTTTTGCAGCGGGAAGAATTCCGACGGGATCAATATCAAACCGCCCGCCGAAGCCAAACATGGTTGTCGTGGAAGGCAGCGCCGCCATAGGGCGCGACCGGATCGGCGCCGGTCAGCGTGTTGATGCCACGGCCGTCCTCGAAGGCGTCATTGGGCCAGATCCCTTCCGAGACGAGGACGCCGCGGCGAACCCCGTCGAAATGGCGGGCATGCAGGACGACCTCGCCCCGCGCGTTGCCCATCCGCACACGTTCCCCGTCGCCGATACCGAGCGCCACCGCATCATCCGGATGGACAAGCACCTGCGGGCGCCCTTCCCGCCGCCGTGAGCCTGGCGTCTCGTTGAAGGTCGAGTTGAGAAAGCCACGCGCCGGCGAGGTCGCAAGCCGGAACGGAAACGCCTCTGTTGCCGCTTCGGTCACCGCCCAGTGGTCCGGCAGTGCCGGCATCGAGGACCACGGCCCCATCGGGCCGTTATTGCTGGCGGCGACCCTGGTCCAGTCCGGACGGAAGCGGAACTTCCCGTCCGGATAGCCGAAGCCGTTCAGGTAGTGCGCGGTTTCGAAATCGGGCTGGAGGTCCGACCAGCGATCCGCCGCCAGCTTGTCCAACGTGCCGTACCCTGATGCCCTCAGCATCCAGTCGATATGCTCGCGGGCCGACATGCGGAAGCCGGGATGCTCGATGCCGAGGCGGCGGGCGAGCTCGATGTGGACGGCATGGTTCTCGCGCGCCTCGCCGGGCGCCTCGAGCAGCTTCGGGCCATAGATCAGGTACTGGTGACCGCCGCCCTTGTAGATATCGTCATGCTCCAGGAACATCGTCGCGGGCAGCACGATGTCGGCCATGCGGGCCGTTTCGGTCATGAACTGCTCATGGACGCAGACGAACAGATCCTCCCGTGCGAAGCCGGCCTTTACCTTCTCCTGCTCGGGAGCAACCGAAACCGGATTGGTGTTCTGGATCAGCATCGCAGTGACCGGCGGCCCGCCGCGCAGGGCATCCGCATCGCCGGTCAGCACCTGGCCGATGCGCGACTGGTCGAGCAGGCGCACCGACGGATCGCGCAGGTCGTGGCCCTCGATCATCGACTTGTCCAGCCGGTAGATCGCACCGTTGTTGTGGAAGGCGCCACCCCCCTCATACTGCCAGGCCCCGCTGACCGTCGCGATGCAGGTGGCCGCGTGCATGTTGACCGCCCCGTTGCGGCTGCGGGTGAAACCGTAGCCGAGACGGAAGAAGGTCTTGCGGTTCTCACCGACCAGACGGGCGAAAGCTTCGATCTCGGCGACCGGCAGACCGGTGATCCCTGCCGCCCACTCCGGGCTGCGCGACTTGAGATGCTGCTCGAGTTCATCGGGGCAGTCGGCGTATTTCGCGAGATAGTCGCGGTCCGCATAACCATCGCGGAACAGCACATGCATGACCGCGCAAGCCAGCGCGCCGTCTGTGCCCGGCTTCAGCAGCAGGGCCATGTCAGCCTGCCGCATGGTCTCCGTCATGTAGATGTCGATCGCGACGATCTTCGCGCCGCGCGTCTTGCGCGCCTTCGTTGCGTGGGTCATCACGTTGACCTGGGTCGCGACCGGATTGGTGCCCCAGATCACCACAACGTCGGCGAGGGCCATCTCGCGCGGATCGGGCCCGGCGAGCCGCCCGGTACCGGCGATGTAGCCGGTCCAGGCCATGTTGGTGCAGATCGTGTCGAACTGGCCGGAGTAGCGCCGCCCGTGGCGCAGGCGGTGGATGCCGTCGCGCTGCACCAGCCCCATGGTTCCCGCGTAGTAGTAGGGCCAGACGGTCTCGGCGCCGTGGCGGCGTTCGGCAGCCAGGAATTGCTCGGCGACGATGTCGAGCGCCTCGTCCCACGAAATCGGGGCGAATTGGCCGCTGCCCTTCGGCCCCACGCGCCGTAATGGTCTGAGCAGCCTTTCGGGATGATGAATGCGCTCGGCGTAGCGCGCGACCTTCTCGCAGATGACGCCGGCGGTGTAGGCGTTGTCCTTGGCGCCCCGCACGCGGCCTATCGTGCGGGCGTCGATCAGCTCGACCTCGAGCGCGCAGGTGGACGGGCAATCATGGGGACAGGCGGAATAGCCGATCCGGGGGGCGAGCGGCCTATTCATCGGGCATCCCTTCCTCGAAGGATAACGGGCGACCGTATGCCACGACACCCGAATTGAAAAGGCTGGCGTAAGCCGCGACCTGCCCACATGTTCGTCCCGGACGGCCGCAGGCCGATCCGGGACCAGGACAAAACCGGCAACCCGCCCCATGCGCCAAGATGCCGATTGGGCACCCGCTCCGGCCGCGATGACGCCGATTGGACGGCGGGCGGCCGCGCTCAGCCGACCAGTTCTTCCGGCTTGAAGACCTGGGCAATCTCCGCGGCGGCGTTCTCGGCGCTGTCGGAGCCGTGCACCGAGTTCCGCTCGATGTTCTCGGCGAACTCCCTGCGGATCGTGCCCGGCGCGGCATTCGCCGGATTGGTCGCGCCCATCACCTCGCGGTTCTTCGCCACCGCATTCTCGCCCTCGAGCACCTGCACGACGATCGGGCCGGAGGTCATGAAGGCAACGAGATCATTGAAGAACGGACGCTCCCTATGAACGGCATAGAACGCCTCGGCTTCGGCCTTCGACCAGCGGATGCGCTTCTGGGCGATGATCCTGAGGCCGGCCTCCTCCAGCTTCGCGATGATCTTGCCGGTGATGTTGCGGGCGGTGGCGTCAGGCTTGATGATGGACAAGGTGCGTTCGATCGCCATGGCGGCTCGACCTTCCTTCTGTTCGTTGCTGTTGCTTGCGGGATTTCCGCCCTGGGCGGTTCGGCGGGCTTATAGCCCGCTGCGCCCGGGGCGAGCAAGCCGGACTGCCGCGTCAGCGCCGGGCGCCAGCCATGCCGCCGCCGGGCGGGACAACGAGCCCCGAACCGCGAGTCATGCTCGCAGCGCGGCCATGGCCGGTGCCGGCCCGCTCCGCGGACCTTGCGAGGATCGACATTTATGTCAGTATTGCTGACCTAATCAGCGGGATCGACCTGGAGGACACGCCATGCACGCCCACTTCCGCATGATGTCGGGCTACAACGCCTGGGCCAATCAGCGGCTCTATGCTGCCGCCGCAGAGATGCCCGAGGAAGACTACCGGCGCGAATACGGAGCCTTCTTCGGGTCGGTGCACCGCACGCTGAATCATCTGCTGGGGGCCGACCGGATCTGGATGAAGCGATTCACCGGCACCGGCGAGGCGCCTGACCGGCTCGATGCGGTGCTGCACGATACCCTGCCCGCTCTGGCGGAGGCCCGCCGCGCCGAGGATGCCCGCATCATCGCCTATGTGGAAAGCCTCGACGACGCCGCCCTCGCGGGGCGCTTCCGCTATCGCACCATCTCGCGACCGACCGAGATCGAGCAGCCGCTGGCTCCAGCGTTGACGCACTTCTTCAACCACCAGACCCACCACCGCGGTCAGGTGCACTGCCTGATGACGCAGCTTGTCGGCAAGGCACCGGAGCTCGACCTGATCTTCTTCCAGCGGGAGACCGGTGTGGGCCTCAGGTGATCAGGCCCGGGCGCACCGCCGCTCAGCGACCCTGTGGACCGCCGGCGCCGCTTGCAATCGAGACCTTCTCGCCGCCCATGACCCTGCCGTCCGGGCCGACATAGACAAGCTGCAGAATGTCGGCCTGGTAGGGATGAGCGACGGTGAACCTGAGCCAGTTGTCCTTGCCTGTCGGCGGACATGCACCCGGGGTGATCGACACGACGACCCGCGCCGCCCGCAGGGAATCGATGACCCGCGGATAGGGCGGTGGGTCATCGAGCCGCGCACCGGCAAGGCCCCAGCAGGTGAGCTCGGGAGGCATCAGCGCGGCAACATGGACCGGGCGGCCGCCCGTCATGCCAGCCGGATCATCGGGGCCGATCACAAAGGCATGAGTGGCCCCCCAGAATGGTGGCCCCGCCTCGACGGACCCGCCAATGACAACCCCGCCAATGACAACGGCGGCGGCCGCGACCAGGGTTCCGGTCAACCACTTCAATGACATCTGCGCAAACTCCCGATGCAGGCGGCGAGACTATGCCATGACTCGCGGTGCGCCACGAGTGCGGCGACGCAGCGTCATGCGGGCACCGTCACTGGCTCTGGACGGCGACATTCTCGGTCTTGAGGATACGTCCGGACGGGTTGACGAAGAAGATCCGGATCATCTGATCGACGCCGGCGCCACCGACGGTGACGATACGTCGCACGATACGCGTGTCGGTGCAACCGAGCGGATTGGGTCCGATCACGATCGTCACGGGAACAACGAAGGGTGGAACTCTCTGACCCGCCGGCGCCGCCTGATGGGCCTCCAGCGCAGCCTGGCAGGTGTCGGAGGCATGGAAATTGGCATCCAGGCGTATCGGCCCGCCATAAGGGCCGTACAGGCGGGCGAAACTGCCCGGACCTGCGGCGCTCGCAGGCGCGGCGAGGACAGCTGCCAGGACAAGGATCACAAGTGTCGCACGTCGCATCTCTCGTATCCTTCCGGAAACGCAGCTCCCCACAGCCGCGGGTAACAGGACCGGCGGGATTGCCCGCCGATCCCGTCTACGTCAGACGAGCGCGATCAGACGACTCGGACCGCCGGTCGCTCCGACAATTTTCGGTGATCCGACCACCAGCGTGGCGCCGACGGCCGGCAGCGCATCGAGGTTGGCGACGCATTCCATCCCCCAGCGGCCGCTCGGCAGCCAGGTGTAGTGGGTCTTGAAGTCGGGGGACCCGCCGTAATCGAGCGACAGCGTGTCGACCGCCATGCCGACAACGTTGCGGTCGCGGATCATCATGTCGGCGGCCTCGGCATGGAACCCGGGGAAGTGCAACTTTCCCTCGCTGTCGGCATTGCGGAACTTGGCGGATCCCACCAGCGGCCCCCAGCCGGAATTCATGGCGACGCAGCAGCCGTCGGGAAGCCGGCCGTGAGCGCTTTCCCAGGCTGCGATGTCGTCCGGCGTGACCTGGTAGTCGGCATTCTCGGCCGCCTTCGCCTTCACGTCGATGATGGCCAGCGGCACCACCAGCTTCTCGATCTCGATCGACGAGGCGTCGGCACCGTCAGCGGAAAAGTGGATCGGCGCGTCCATGTGGGTGCCGGTATGCTCTACCAGATGCCAGCGGTTCATGTTGTAGCCGTCGGGGTCGAAGGTCGCCATCTTCTCGATCTCGAGCTGCGGCTCGCCGAAAAAGGTCGGAAAATCCGGCGGCAGCGGATGCGTCAGATCTACCACCCGCTCGAAGCTGATCGGCACAGCACGGGCCGGCGCAGTGGCGAGCGGCACGGTGGCCGCCGCCGCGGCGGCCGCGCCGATCCCCTTGAAGAAGCCGCGCCGGCTCAAGCGGCGCATCACCACGTCATGGCATCCTGGAACACACATCGGACCGATCCCCTTTCTGTGCCGTGTCGGTGCTATTACCGGCGCGTGCCGATGGGGAAGGACACTACCACAGACACGATCCGCTCCATACGGATCGACCCGCGACGCGTCGCCCTTGCCGTCGTCCCCGTTGGACGGCAAAACACGCACATGCTGCAGATCACCGACCTCACCTACCGGATCGCCGGACGCACCCTGTTCGACAAGGCCTCCATCACCTTGCCGACCGGGACGCGCGCGGGCCTGGTCGGCCGTAACGGCACGGGAAAGACGACGCTCTTCGGGTTGCTGAAGGGGCAGATCTCGGCGGAATCCGGGTCGATATCCTTGCCGGTTCGCGCGCGGATCTGCAGCGTCGAGCAGGAGGCGCCGGAAGGGCCGACCCGCCTGATCGACTTTGTGCTGTCGGCCGACACCGAACGGGCGCGACTGCTCGCAGAGGCGGAGACGACCGCCGACGGTGCGCGGATCGGCGAAATCCACGCGCGCCTCGCGGAGATCGACGCCTATTCGGCGGAGGCGCGCGCGGCGCGCATCCTGTCGGGGCTGGGCTTCGATGATGCCGCACAGAAGCGGCCGCTGCACAGCTTCTCCGGCGGCTGGCGGATGCGCGTGGCGCTCGCTGCCGTGCTGTTCACCGAGCCTGACCTGCTGCTCCTCGACGAGCCGACCAACTATCTCGACCTCGAGGGCACGCTGTGGCTCGAGACCTACCTGTCGCGCTACCCGCACACGCTGATCGTCATCAGCCACGACCGCGATCTGCTCAACACGGCCGTGGACACGATCATCCATCTCGACCAAGGCAAGCTCGTTCCCTATCGCGGCTCGTACGACCAGTTCGAGCGGCAGCGCCGGGAGAAGCAGGTGCTGGCCGAGAAGCAGGCCCGCAAGCTTGACGAACAGCGCAGACACATGCAGGCCTTCATCGACCGCTTCCGCTACAAGGCCTCGAAGGCGCGTCAGGCGCAGAGCCGGCTGAAGGCGCTGGCAAGGCTCGAGCCGGTCGCCGCGATCATTGACGAGCACGTGCAGCCCTTCAGGTTTCCCTCGCCGGAGAAGCCGCTCGCCTCGCCGCTGATCGTGCTGGATCGTGTCGAGGTCGGCTATGGCGGGCCGCCGGTCCTGACCCGTCTCGATCTCCGGCTCGATCATGACGACCGGATCGGCCTGCTTGGCGCCAACGGCAATGGCAAGAGCACCTTTGCCAAGCTCCTGTCGAAGCGGCTGAAGGCAAGCGGCGGCAGGATCGTCGCCGCGGAAAAGATGAAGGTCGGCTACTTCGCCCAGCACCAGCTCGACGAGGTGTCGCCCGATCTGACGCCCTACGACCACGTCCGCCGCATCATGCCGCAGGCTGCCGAGTCCGTGGTGCGCTCCAAGGTGGCGCAGTTCGGGTTCGGGGCCGACAAGGCGGATGTGCCGGCACGCAACCTGTCGGGCGGCGAAAAGGCACGCCTGATGCTGGGGCTGGCGACGCACGATGCGCCACACCTGCTGATCCTGGACGAGCCGACCAACCATCTCGACGTCGACGCTCGCGAGGCGCTGGTCAGGGCGCTTGCCGAATATGAAGGCGCGGTCATCCTGATCAGCCACGACCGGCACCTGATCGAGACGACCGCCGACAGGCTGTGGCTGGTCGCGGGCGGCACCGTCAGGCCCTATGACGGAGACCTCGAGGATTACCGCCGGCTGGTCCTGTCCGGTGAGATCGACCAGCAACCCGGCAGACCACCGCGCAAGACCGCGGCGTCGGCGCCGATCGACGCCGCCGCGCGCCGGCGCAGCGCCGCGCAGCGACGCAGCGAGCTCGAACCGCTGCGCCAGCGCGTGAAATCGGCCGAGAAGGCCGTCGAAGCGTACACAAAGAAGCTCGAGGACCTGGACCGGCGGTTGGCCGACCCGACCCTTTTCGCACGCGACCCGGAGAAGGGCGCGGAACTCGCCCGGGAGCGGGCGCGGTCGGCGGCAGCCCTGGCCAGGGCG
This sequence comes from Tepidamorphus gemmatus, assembly GCF_004346195.1. NCBI lineage: Bacteria > Pseudomonadati > Pseudomonadota > Alphaproteobacteria > Hyphomicrobiales > Tepidamorphaceae > Tepidamorphus > Tepidamorphus gemmatus. The sequence continues at coordinate 134,268 of NZ_SMAK01000004.1, forward strand.
GAAGAGGAGTGGCTCGCCGCCGGCGCTGCGCTCGAGGAACTGGCCGGCGGATAGCGTGCTGGCGGGGTTAGACCTTGCGCTCCCACCTGCCTGTGTCGGACAGCTGCCAGTAGGAGACCTCGTGCCCCGCGGCCTTCGCCCGCTTCCAGTGCTCGCGCGCTTCGGCAAGCGCCTCGGCGTCGCGGCCGTCGAAAACGAAGACGACCCGCAGGTAGCCCGCGAGATCGGGCGGATCGGCCCGGTCGACGAGGAACCGCACCGTGGCCTCGTTGGGGTTCTCCGGTCCGGTGGTCAGATAGACCGGCTGCCGGTGGGCGTCGCCGTCGGCGACCGTTCCATGCGGCAGGAACGAGTCCTTGCGGTAGGTCCACAGATGACCGTCGAGAACCTCCAGGCGCTCGGCCGAACCGACCTGCACGACCGCCTTCCAGCCGCGCGCGAGGCACTTCTCCAGGAGTGACGGCAGTACCGCTTCCAGTGGCCTGCGCTCGAGGTGATAGAACCAGACTTCGGCCATCGCACGGCCTCCTGTGCAGGCTGCCACCGCGATGGGCGGCGAGCCGCCGCGGCCGCCCCGGGAGTGCGCCGCAGAGGGCGCCCGGCGCGACTACCCCTCGTAGTGGTCAGCGACCAGCCTGTCGAGCAGGCGAACGCCGAAACCGGAAGCCCAACTCTTGTTGGTGTCGGTCTGGGGCGACTCCATCGCCGTTCCGGCAATGTCGAGATGTGCCCAGGCTACTCCCTCCTGAATGAAGCGTTGCAGGAACTGGGCAGCGGTGATCGAACCGGCCCAGCGCCCGCCGGTGTTCTTCATGTCGGCGAACTTCGAGTCGATCAGCTTGTCGTATTCCCTGGCGAGCGGCATTCGCCACACCCTCTCGCCGGTCGCCTCGCCGGCGGCCGTGAGGCGCGCGGCGAGCTCATCGTCGTTGGAGAAAAGGCCCGCATAATGATGGCCGAGCGCGACGATGATCGCGCCGGTGAGGGTCGCCAGATCGACAATGAAGGCCGGCTTGAACTCCTTCTGCACGTAGGTGAGCACATCGGCAAGGACGAGCCGGCCTTCCGCGTCGGTGTTGATCACCTCGATCGTCTGCTTCGACATCGAGGTAACGATATCGCCCGGCCGCTGCGCCTTGCCGTCGGGCATGTTCTCGACGATCCCGATGACCCCGACCGCGTCGACCTTGGCCTTGCGGGCGGCAAGCGCATGCATGAGACCGACGACGCAGGCGGCACCGGCCATGTCGCCCTTCATGTCCTCCATGCCCGCCGCCGGCTTGATCGATATTCCGCCGGTATCGAAGACGACGCCCTTGCCGACGAACACGACGGGCTTCTTCTTCGATCCCTTGCCCGCGCCGTTCCAGCGCATCACGACCAGGCGGCTCCCGCGCTCGCTCCCCTGACCGACGGCCAGCAGCGCATTCATGCCACGCCGTGCCATGTCCTTCTCGGTGAGCACGGTGACGTCAACGCCCAGCGCGGCAAGTTCCTTCGCCCTTGCGGCGAACTCTTGCGGCCCGAGCACATTGGCAGGTTCGTTGACTAGATCGCGGGCCAGCAGCGTGCCGTCGCTGACGGCGTCCAGAACCGCGAAGGCCTTCTTCGCCCTGCGAGGATCTGCCGTGGCGATGATGATCCGGCGCGGGGCCCTCTTCGGCGTGTCATCGTCGCTGCGTCGGCTCTTGTACTTGTCGAAACGGTAGGCGCCGAGCTTGGCGCCGCAGGCGAAGGCCGCTGCGGCATCGGGGCCGACCTCTTCACCATCGGGACGTTCGATCAGCACGGTCGCCAGCTCGGCGCTGTCGGCGAGGCGCGCGCAGACCGCGCCGCCGAGCGCGCTCCACTCCGCGTCGGTCAGTTTCGCGGGATCTCCGAGGCCGGCGATCAGCACCCTGTCGACGGTGAGTCCCGTCGGCGCATAGATATCGACGAAGCTCTTCGACTTGCCCTTGAAGTCGGCAGCCTGCGCCGCCCGGCCCAGACTGCCGCCGGCGGCCTCGTCCAGGGCACGGCCGAACGGTCCGAACGCCGCGCCGTCCCCCGCGAGCACCACGACGATGCCGGTTGCCGGCAGGGCCGGCTTCTCAAAGCTCATTCTGGGCAGTTCAGCCATTTCGAGCACGCCTCGGATTGGTACCTACGGTTCAATTATGTTACAGGTTCTTTCAAGCACTTGATCGCGTCCGTGTCCCCCCATACACCATTCGGGGGATCGGAGCGAGGGTCGCGCCGGCAGGATTGGCCACGCTTCGGGCCAATTCTCGCCACCAACTGCCGATAGCGATGCCGGCCGCCGCCAGGCGGCGGCCGGATGAAGAGACACGAAGGCAGCGATGAACACGATCGGAAGATACATCTTCAGGATCGTCGCGGGAGCGTTCGTGATCTCGCTTGCCGTGCTGACCGGCGTCGTCTGGGTGACCCAGGCCCTGAGGGAGATCGACCTCATCACCACCAAGGGCCAGACGCTGTGGCTGTTCCTCTACATGACGGTGCTGGCGCTGCCGGCACTGATCATGGTGATCGCTCCGGTGGCGCTGTTCATCGCGTGCGTCTATGCGCTCAACCGGATCAATGCGGACAGTGAACTCGTTGTCGTGAACGCCGCCGGCGCCTCACCCAAGGTCATCTACAAGCCGTTCATCATCCTCGGCCTGATCGTCACGCTGCTGACCGGCAGCATCAGTCTCGTGGTGATGCCGGAGAGCGCCCGAGCGCTGCGCAGCACGATCGCCAACATCCGCGCCGACGTCCTGACCTACATCGTCGTCGAGGGGCTGTTCACCAGCGTCGAGCAGGGGTTGACCTTCCACATCCGCGCACGCGCGCCGGACGGCACACTGCTCGGACTGCTGGTCAACGACGAACGCAATCCGGCCCGGATGATGACGTACCTCGCCGAGGAAGGCCGCATCGTCCGCACCGGCGAGCGGGCCTATCTGGTCATGCTCAATGGCAGCATGCAGCAACAGGAAGGCAGCCCCGAAGAGATAACGGTCATCCGGTTCGACCGGTATGTCTTCGACCTGTCGGAACTGACGGTCGGCAGCGGCACGGTCGAATACCGGCCGCGCGAGATGCGCATGTCGGAGCTGCTCTCGCCCAATCCCGAGGACAGCTACTATCAGCGGTTTCCGGGGAAATTCCGTGCCGAGATCCACGAGCGGCTCTCCAGCATCCTCTATCCGCTGGCCTTCGTCTTCATTTCCCTGGCGACGCTCGGTCATCCGCGCACCAACCGGACCGGGCGCGGCCATTCGATACTGGTTGCGATCATCGCGGTGTCGGCCCTGCGTACCGTGGGCTTCGGCGCCAGCAACCTCGCGGCCCGCGAGGCCTGGGCGGTCGTGCCGATGTACGCGCTGCCTGCCGCCGCGATCGTGCTGGCCGCTTGGATGGCCTTCGGTCACGGGCGCTCCCTCACCCGCTTGCTCGAGTCGCTGCCCAACATGCGGCTCGGCGCCGAGGACTTCACGTGGTCGGGCGCCATGCGCAACATCCGCGCGATGGCGGGCGCCGTCGCGCGCGCCGTCCAGCGGTTTGCTCCGCTGCGCGAAGGGAGGGCGGCGCGATGAGCACCAGCACGATGATGCGCTACGTGTCGCGGCGCTACGTGCTCAATCTGGCCGGTGTGTTCGGAACCTGCCTCGCACTCATCTTCCTGATCGATTCGGTGGAGAACCTGCGCCGGGCGGGCAACCATGACGTGAGCTTCGGCACGGTTCTGCTGCTGTCTCTCTACCGGCTCCCCTCGCTCTCGGAGCTTGTGCTGCCCTTTGCCGTGCTGTTCGCCGCGATGGCGACCTTCCTGATGCTGACGAAGTCCCTGGAACTGGTCGTCGCGCGCTCGGTCGGCGTGTCGGTGTGGCAGTTCAGTGCACCGGTTGTCTTCATCACCCTCATCGTCGGCATCGCCGCCACGACGCTCTACAATCCCCTCGCCGCCAACTTCAAGGCACGGCACGAGGCGTTGTTCGAGGAGGCCTTCGGCGATTCGGCGGTTCCGTTCGGCGGCGCCGGGGTCTCGTTGTGGCTGCGCCAGGATGGTGTCGACGGGCAGTCGGTGCTGCGCGCGCGCCGCGCCTCGGCCGACGGACTGAAGCTGCGGCACGTCACCGCCATCGTCTTCGACAGCAATGGCGGCTTCGCCGAGCGCGTCGAGGCGCGCAACGCGGTTCTGGAGGAGGGACGCTGGCGCCTGAATGCGGCTTGGCTGATCCAGCCCGGCCGGCCGCCGGAGTACCACAAGTCCTATCTGCTCAGCACCTATCTCACCCGCGAGCAGGTGTCGGAGCGGCTGGCATCTGCGCAGTCGATCTCGTTCTGGGACCTGCCCAGCCAGATCGAGATCGCGCAACGGGCCGGCCTGCCGGCCGTCCAGTACCGGCTGCAGTACCAGTCGCTCTTAGCACGGCCTTTACTCCTGTGCGCGATGGTGCTTATCGCGGCCACGGTATCGCTCCGAGTGTTCCGTTTCGGCAATATCGGGCGGATGATTCTGGGTGGCGTGGTCGCGGGCTTCGTGCTTTATGTGGTTTCCAACTTCGTGAGGGACCTCGGGACCGCGGGGGCGGTCACGCCGGTAGCGGCTGCATGGACGCCGGCTCTTGTGACCATGCTGCTGGGGACGACAGTGTTGTTGTATCAGGAAGACGGCTAGATGGCCTCCGGTCAGCGTATCGACGACCGTCAGATCATCGCCAGGCCGCGCAGCCTCGTCTTGGCCGCGTCGGTGGCCATGCTGTCGGGCCTGCTCGTGGCAGGCGCGCCGGTGCATGCCCAGTCGATCGGAATGACCCCCTTCGATCAGGCGGTCGCAAGCGATCCGGATGCACGCATGCTTCTGGAGGCCGACGAGCTCATCTACGATATCGACAACGACATCGTCTCAGCTGCCGGCTCGGTCGACATCTACTATCGCGGCTACACGATCGAGACCGATCGTGTCGACTACGACCAGCGCAGCGGCCGCGTCTTCGCGCGCGGCAACGTCAAGCTGACCCAGCCGGACGGCAACGTCATCTATGCCGATGAGGTCGAGCTGACCGACGATTTCCGCGACGGCTTCGTCACGGAGCTGACGCTGGTAACCACCGAGGACGCACGGTTCGCCGCGCGCTCGGCCGAGCGCTTCGACGACAACGTGACCGTCTTCAACCGGGGTGTCTACACCGCCTGCGCGCCATGCGAGGAAGATCCAAGTCGGCCTCCGTTCTGGCAAATCAAAGCGAAGAAGATCATACACAACAAGCAGGAACAGACCGTCTACTACGAGGACGCGTCGTTCGAGCTGTTCGGACTGCCGATCGCCTATCTGCCCTACTTCAGCCATCCGGATCCAACGGTGAAGCAGCGGTCAGGATTTCTCCGGCCGACCAGCATCTATGACGAGGATCTGGGGCTCGGGGTCAAGATCCCGTACTACTTTGCTCTCGCGCCGGACTACGACCTGACCGTCGCCGTCACGCCGTACACGCGGCAAGGACCGCTCGGCTCGTTCCAGTGGCGACAGCGCTTCGAAAAGGGCAGCTACGAAATCGTCGGGGCCGGCATCCACCAGCTCGATCCCGACGCCTTCCTGCTCTACAACAAGGGGGTTCTCAACCCCTTGCAGCCCATTGACGCCGAGGTCGAGAATCGCGGCGCGCTGCAGACAACCGGCAGGTTCGAGATCAACAGCTTCTGGAAGTGGGGCTGGCAAGGTACGCTGATGTCCGACGAGACATTCCTGCGCACCTACAATCTGACCGATGATCTGGAGACCCGCGACCAGCTGTATCTGACGGGACAGAGCGCACGAAACTGGTTCGACGCGCGCCTCCTCCACTATCAGATCTTCTCGGACCAGTGGCAGATCAACGACAATGCGCAGCCGTTCGTGCATCCGGTCGTCGACTACAACTACATCTTCGGAGAACCGGTTCTCGGCGGGCAGCTGTCATTCGATACCAACTTCTACAGCCTGACCCGGACCGACGCGGAGTTCGCGCCGAATTTCCAGGGTGTCAGCTCGAATACCGCCGAGTACTGCCCGTACGGCCTGGCCAACAATCTGAACCTGTTCGCCCGCGTGAACCCGGTGTTCTACGATCAGATCGCCCGCAAGATCAATCCTTATGCCTGCAGCCTCGTCGGCACGCCGGGAACGAGCACGCGGCTGATTGCCGAAACGAGCTGGGAGCGGACCTTCGTCCACGACAGCGGACAGATTTTCAAGCCGTTCGCTTCGTTGCGTGGCGATGTCTATTCGGTAGACGTCGACGATCCATATCTGGACGGTTCCTTCACCACCACGCCGGTTCTGGACCGTTTCCTGCCGGACGGGGAGAATACCTATGTGCGCGGCATGGCGGCTGTCGGTCTGGAGTACCGCTATCCGATCCTCGTGACGGGCGACTGGGGATATCAGGTATTCGAGCCGATCGCGCAGATCTATGCCCGTCCCGACGCGCAGCACAATGTCGACATTCCGAACAACGATGCACTGAGCTTCGTCTTCGACGACACGAATCTCTTCGAAGTCGACAAATTCTCAGGCTATGACCGCATGGACGGTGGCACTCGCGCAAATGTCGGTGTCAAATATACCACCCATACCAATAACGGCATGCAGATCGGAGCCGTCTTCGGGCAGTCGTATCACCTCGCCGGCGAGAACCCCTATCCTGTCGGATCCGGCCTTGAGACAGATGCGTCGGACTTCGTGACTGCCCTCTATTTCTCGCCGATTTCCTCGTTGCAGATCGTCAACCGGCTCCGTCTGGACAATACCGACCTGTCCACCAAGCGCTACGATCTCGAGGTCAGCGGGACAGTGGGCATGCTGCAGTCCAGCGTGATCTATTCGAACATCGCGGCCGACCCCCAGCAGGGAATCATCGACGATCGCGAGGAGATCCAGGGCCTCGGCACCCTGCGCCTCAATCCGAACTGGAAGATCTGGGCCGGCGGTCGTTACGAGATCTCCGGCTCGCAGTCGTCCAACCTTCCGCAGACCTCTCCGCAGTGGATCTCCACGAGCTTCGGCTTCGGGTACGAGAACGAGTGCGTGACCCTCGCGATCGGCTACGAACGCCAGTACATCCGCGATCAGGAACTGCTGCCCGACGAGCGGATCATGTTCCAGTTCGCGCTGCGCACGCTGACTGAGGGCAGGTTCCGGACGACCGTCGCCTCCGACCCCAGCCGTTAGGCGTGCAGGACCGTCGCCGGCAGCTCGTGGCGGACTGGGCCATACGTCTGCCATAATGCACCGGCAAGCGCCTGGTGAACTCAGGATAGGGCGATGAACAGGATCAATTCTGCTGCGCGGCGGCTTCGGACCGGACTGGTCGCCGTGGTCTGCGCGGTCGCACTGACGGGCCCCGTGGTTGTCGGGCAGCCCGCCACCGCCAGCGCGATCAAGGTTCTCGTCAACGATTCCCCGATCACCGAGTACGACATCAGCCAACGCGTCAAGTTGCTGAATGCCACAGGCAACCGCAGCGGCAACGTCCAGAAGGCGGCGATCGACGAACTGATCGACGAGAAGCTGAAGATTCAGGAGGCGCGGCGCCTGGGCATCTCCGCTCCGGCCAGCGCGGTCGACAATGCGTTCAACACCATCGCTTCGCGCGTCAACATGTCTCCTGCCCAGTTCTCCCAGGCCCTGAACCAGATGGGGATCAACCCGGCAACGCTGAAGAAGCGCCTCGAAGCCGACATCGCCTGGTCGGACGTGGTTCGGGCGCGATTCCAGCGGGAGGTGCGCATCCGCGACCGCGATATCGAGACCGCACTTGCGAAGAAGGGCGAGGCGGCGACCACCGCCGCCCACGAGATGGTGCTGCAGCAGGTGCTATTCATCATCCCCTCCGGCAGTTCCAACGACTTCATTCGCCAACGGACCCGCGATGCGGAGGATTTCCGGGCAAAGTACAGCGGCTGCGATACCGCAAGGGAGCTTGCCCGCAACTATCGCGACATCGTCGTCAAGGACAATGTCCGCCGCGCCTCGACCGAGCTGCCGCCGGCCGTTGCCGAGATGCTCAAGTCCGTGCCGGTCGGAAAGACGTCGGCCCCGAACAGGACGGCCAACGCCGTGGAGATGATCGGCGTCTGCGATCGCAAGGAGATCCAGAGCAACGCCGCCGCGCGTCAGCAGATCGAGTCGCAGATGATGAACGAGCAGGGCGAGCGACTTGCCCGCCGGTTGCTCATCGACCTGAGGCAGACCGCAGTCATCGAATACCGCTGACCGGCTGTCACGACGATGCATGAGCAACGGCCGCTGGCCGTGACGATGGGCGAGCCCGCGGGGATCGGACCCGAGCTTGTCGGCATGGCCTGGCGCATATTGCGCCATGACGCACAATGCCGATTCGTCTGCCTCGCCGATCCCCGTTTCCTTCACAGACGGTTGCGCGCGGCCGGAATCGACGTCCCGATCGTCGAGATCGACGCAGTCCCGGAAGCTGGGCTCCGCTTCGCGGATGCCCTGCCCGTGTTATCGCTCGATTCGCCCGTGGCAAGTGGGGAACCAGGACGTCCCGACGTCGCCGACTGCCCGGCGGTGCTGGAGGCCATCCACACCGCGGTTGCGCTGGTCCAGGATGGTGCGTGCCGGGCGCTCGTCACATCACCGGTGCAGAAGGAGACGCTCTATCTGTCCGGTTTCCGGTTTCCCGGACATACGGAACTGCTGGGACAGCTCGCGGCGCGGCGCGGCGGTCCGGCAGTGGCGGTGATGATGCTGGCCAGTGCGCAGCTGCGGGTTGTTCCGGTCACCGTACACGTGCCGCTCGCCGACGTGCCTCGGCTTCTGACGACCGATCTGATCGTCTCGACCGGGATGATCGCCGCCACCGATCTTGCACGGCGGTTCGCCATCCCGGCGCCAAGGCTGGCGGTCTGCGGGCTCAATCCCCACGCCGGGGAAGGCGGACAAATCGGGACGGAGGATCGCGACGTCATCGTGCCGGCCGTCGATCGGCTGATCGCGGCGGGAATTGCAGCGAGCGGGCCGCATTCGGCCGACACGCTGTTCCATCCCGTCGCTCGCACCGGCTACGACGCCGTGCTGGCGATGTACCACGACCAGGCCCTGATCCCGATCAAGACCATTGCCTTCGACACCGCGGTGAATGTCACACTGGGCCTGCCCTTCGTGCGCACCTCTCCCGATCACGGCACGGCACTGCAGCTGGCCGGGACCGGCAAGGCCGACCCGACCAGCCTGATCTGCGCGATCCGCATGGCCGCGGAGATGGCGGACCGCGGCGGATGAGTGGCCTTCCGGATCTGCCCCCGCTGCGCGAGGTCATCGCCGCCCATGGGCTTGCCGCGCGCAAGTCGCTCGGCCAGAACTTCCTTCTCGACATCAATCTCACGCGCCGCATCGCCCGCGCCTCAGGTGCCCTCGAAGGCGTTACCGTTGTCGAGGTCGGCCCCGGTCCCGGGGGCTTGACACGCGCCCTGCTGCTCGAGGGGGCGGCAAGGGTGGTGGCCATCGAGAAGGATCGGCGGTGCGTTGCGGCCCTCCTCGAGCTGGCGGCCGCATTTCCCGGCAGGCTAGAGATCATCGAGGCCGATGCGACCGAGCTCGACGCCGCGACCTTGGTCGAAGGTCCTGCCCGCATCGTGGCCAATCTCCCCTACAATGTCGCGACGGTGCTGCTCGCCGGCTGGCTCGGCAGCGAGACCTGGCCGCCGTGGTGGGACTCGCTGACACTGATGTTCCAGCGCGAGGTCGCCGAGCGGATCGTCGCCCGGCACGGGTCGAAGATCTACGGACGGTTGTCGGTGCTTGCGCAATGGCGAACGCGGTCCCGGATCCTGTTCGACGTGGATCGGCGCGCCTTCACGCCGCCGCCGAAGGTGACCTCCTCGGTAGTGCGGATCGAGCCGCTGGATGCCCCCCCGAATGTCGTTCCGCGGGTCCTGGAACGGGTAACAACCGCAGCATTCGGGCAGCGACGCAAGATGCTGCGCTCCAGCCTGCGGCCGCTGGTCGAGGATCCGGACATGGTGCTGCAGGCCGTCGGCATCGATGCCGCGCAACGCGCCGAGGACGTGCCGGTCGGAGGCTATGTGGCGCTGGCGGCCGCTCTCAGTCGAGCTGGGCGGCCAGCTCCTGGTCAAGCGTCCGGATGAAATCCGCAAGGCCAGACAGCCGCCTGCATCGGACCCGTTCGGCCCGCAGGATCGCCCTCACCTGCTTGACGCTCTCGTCGAGGTCGCGGTTGATGATGGCGTAATCGTAGTCCGGCCAATGGGCGATCTCGGTGCGGGCGTTGGCGAGCCGCCGCCGGATCACCTCGGCACTGTCCTCGGCCCGGCGTTCCAGCCGCGCGCGCTGTTCGGCGGCCGACGGCGGCAGAATGAACACCGCCACCACGTCCTCGCGCATCTTGCCCAGAACCTGCAGCGTTCCCTGCCAGTCGATATCGAACAGCACGTCGCGGCCGGCCGCCAGAGCCGCTTCGACCGGTTCGCGCGGCGTCCCGTAGAAATTGCCGTGAACCTCCGCCCATTCGAGCAGTTCCCCCTGGTCCCGGAGGGTTTCGAACTGGCGAACGGTCAGGAACCGGTAATGCACACCATCCACTTCGCTGGGGCGGCGGGGGCGGGTCGTCACCGAGACGGACAGATGCATCGCGCCCGGCTGCGCTTCGTTCTCCTCCTGCAGCAAGTACCGCGAGATCGAGGTCTTGCCGGCCCCGGACGGCGACGACAGGATCAGGATCAATCCGCGTCGGGCGATGCCGCCGGCCCCCATTGCGTCATTCGACATTCTGGACCTGCTCCCGGAGCTGGTCGACCACCGATTTCAGCTCGAGGCCGATCCGCGTCAATGCCACGTCATTCGACTTCGAGCACAATGTGTTGGCCTCGCGGTTGAATTCCTGCGTCAGGAACTCGAGCTTGCGACCGATCGGTCCGCCCGTGGCGATCAGATCTCGGGCGGCGGCGATATGCGCGGCCAGACGATCGAGCTCCTCGCGAATGTCAGCCTTCGTCGCCAGCAGCACCGCCTCCTGATGCAGCCGACCCGGATCCAGAGCGGGAGCGGCCTCGACGAGCTGCGCGACCTGCTGGGCGAGCCTCGCTGCGATGGCCTCGGGGCGAAGCGAGGGCACCTGCTCGGCCTCCGTCACCAGGTCGGCGATCCGGGCAAGACGCGATTCGAGAATCGCGGCCAGCTGCGCCCCTTCAGCGCGACGCATCCGGACGAGCTCGTCGAGCGCCTCGTCGAGTCCGGCGATGAGGCGCGAATCAAGGTCGAGCCGGGTCTGCTCGTCGGCCAGATCGTCGTCGGATTCCAGAACGCCCCGCAGTGCCAGCAGACCATCGGCGCGTGGCGGTGCGACCCTTGCCGAGGCAGTCATCGTGTCACAGGCGGCCAACAGCGCGGTCAGCACGGCCTCGTTGACCCTGACGCCGGCCGCCGAGGCAAGTCGCTGTACCGACAGCGACACCGACAGCGACCCGCGATCGATCCGCGCCTTGGTCCTTTCCCGCACGACGGGCTCGAGGCGCTCGAATCCGGCGGGTAGCCGCATTCTCAGATCGAGCCCGCGGCCATTCACCGAACGGATCTCCCAGTGCCACCTCTCCGTCTCGCCCGCGCCGTCGACGCGGGCGAAACCGGTCATGCTCGATACCGACATCGGATCTTATGTCCAGGATATCGCAGGCGCCCGGGCACCTGCCGCTTCCGCAAAGCGGGCGGACCTTAGCCCGAGGACGGATGCCTCTCAAGCTGGCAGTCGGAAGCCCGACCGCTACTGTGTCACATTGAGATTGAGCCCGCGTAGGGTGCCGGTCGCAGCACCGCCGTCGTCGCCCTCCCCGATGTCCGCCGCCTTGCCGTCGGCAGCGGCCTCGGCCTCGCGGGCGCGGGCGGCATCGCGCTCGCGCCGTTGCCGTTCGAGCGCACGCCACTTCGCGACATTGCGGTTGTGTTCGTCGAGCGTGGCCGCGAAGATATGGCCGCCAGTGCCATCGGCGACGAAGTACAGTTCGTCCGTGCGCGACGGATTGGCGACCGCTTCCATGGCCGCACGCCCCGGATTGCCGATCGGCGTCGGCGGCAGACCGCTGATCTGGTAAGTATTGTACTTGTTCGGGGCGTCGAGTTCGCTGCGCGTGATCGTCCGGTATTCCAGGAAGGCGCGACCGCCATACAGGCCATAGAGGATGGTCGGGTCGGACTGCAGCCGCATGCCCTTCTTCAGGCGGTTGATGAAGACCGCTGCGACGCGCGGCCGTTCGTCAGCCCTGCCGGTTTCCTTCTCGACGATCGACGCTAGGATCACCAGTTCCTCGGGCGTCTGGATCGGAAGGTCCGGCAACCTGCGCTTCCAGATCTCCTCGAGTGCAGCCGCCTGCGCCCGCTGCATGCGCTGGATCAGCTGCATCCGCGTGGTGCCTCGGTCGAACTTGTAGGTCTCGGGCAGCAAGGAGCCCTCTGCCGGGATCTCGTCGATCTCCCCGATCAGGATCGGATCCTCGAGCAGCCGCGCGACAACCTGTTCGCTGGTATGCCCCTCGGGAATGGTCACCTGGTGAAGGATCGCCTTGCCCTCGACCAGGATGTCCATGATGTCGGCCATGCTGGCGTGTTCGGGGATGACATACTCGCCGGCCTTCAGCTGATTCTGCTGCTTGTGCAGCGCGACCCCGCCGACGAACACCCAATACTGACTGATCACCCCCTCGCGTTCGAGCTGGCGGGCAATCTCGCGCAGACCCTGCCCCTTCGCCACCGTGATGGTGCGAGCCGTCTCGAGCGGCCCCTTGCCCTCGAACTGCATCTTGCCGATGACCAGCAAGGCCCCGAGCGCGATGACAACGAGCATCAGGAAGGTGAAGATCCCGCTCAGTGCCACGACGATCGAGCTCTTGGCCCGTCGCGAAGGTGGCGGAGGCGGAGCAGGTTCGGGCTGCAGGGCCTCCCGGGCGCTGCGGGGAGCAAACCGCCGGCCTACGGTGCGGTCGTCGCGATGTTCCTCGCTCACCCTGTCCAGTCTCCCTGCGGGCTGCGACCAAGCGTCGGCGCCAGAGTATCGCGCATTTGGGCGAAAGCGTGAACCGGCGGGCTTTCGACGGTCAGCCGGTTCAGGCGTCGAACCTCCTGAGGATCAGGGAGGCATTGGTGCCGCCGAATCCGAATGAATTCGACAGGACCGTATTGATTTCCCTGCGCCGCGCCACATGCGGAACCAGATCGATCGGCGTATCCACCGACGGATTGTCGAGATTGAGGGTCGGCGGTGCCACGTTGTCGCGAATTGCAAGTGTCGAGAAGATCGCCTCCACGGCTCCTGCCGCCCCGAGCAGGTGCCCGATGGCCGACTTGGTCGACGACATCGAGATCCTGCCAGCCGCGTTGCCGACCAGCCGCGCCACGGCCCCCAGTTCGATCTCGTCGCCAAGCGGCGTAGACGTGCCGTGCGCGTTGACGTAATCGATCTCGGACACGTCGATGCCCGCCCGCTGAACGGCGGCCTGCATGCAACGGAAGGCTCCGTCCCCGTCAGCCGCCGGCGCGGTGATGTGATAGGCATCGCCGGAGAGCCCGTAGCCGATCAGTTCGGCATAGATGCGGGCGCCGCGTGCCCTGGCGTGGTCGAGCTCCTCGAGGACGACGATGCCGGCCCCCTCTCCCATCACGAATCCGTCGCGGTCGCGATCGTAGGGACGCGAGGCGCGCTTCGGTTCGTCGTTGAAATTGGTCGACAAGGCCCGGCAGGCGGAGAAGCCGGCAAGCGCCAGGCGGCAGACGCCGCCTTCGGTGCCGCCGGCGACCATCACGTCTGCATCGCCCAGCGCAATCATGCGCGCGGCATCGCCGATGGCGTGCGCACCCGTCGAGCAGGCGGTGACGACCGCGCTGTTGGGTCCCTTGAGGCCATGCCGGATCGAGATGTAGCCCGAGGCGAGATTGATAAGGCGTCCGGGAATGAAGAACGGGCTCATCCGCCGCGCGCCCTTGTCGCGCAGCACCATGGCGCCTTCCTCAATGCCCTGCAGGCCGCCGATGCCGGAACCCACCAGCACGCCGGTGCGGATCTGGTCCTCCCGCGCGGTCGGCGCCCAGCCGGCATCATTGAGCGCCTGGGTCGCGGCCGCCATGGCGAAGACGATGAAGTCGTCGACCTTGCGCTGCTCCTTCGGCTCCATCCACTGGTCGGGATTATAGGTCCCGTCGGTGCCGTCGCCGCGCGGAATCCGGCAGGCTATCTTGCAGGCGATGTCGGAGACGTCGAAATCGTCGACCTTGACGGCTCCGTTCTCGCCGGCGATGAGCCGCGACCAAGTCTCCTCGACGCCGCAGCCGAGCGGCGTGACCAGGCCGAGGCCGGTGATGACAACACGACGCATTTCAGACGATCCAGCTGATCGGGTGCCGCGCCTCGGGCCCTGCACAGGAGACCTCCGCGGACGGCGTCGACCCGTTAGGACGCGTTCTTCTCGAGGAACTTCACCGCATCGCCGACGGTGAGGATTGTCTCTGCCGCGTCGTCCGGGATCTCGCAGCCGAACTCCTCCTCGAAGGCCATCACCAGCTCGACCGTGTCGAGGCTGTCGGCCCCCAGGTCGTCGATGAAGCTGGCGTTCTCGGTGACCTTGTCGGCCTCGACGCCGAGGTGCTCCACGACGATCTTCTTCACCCGTTCCGCAATGTCGCTCATCCTGTCATCCCCGATCTAGCGGTCGATTACGTCTCATCATTCAGTTTGTCGGGAAGCGTGCGAGGTGGACAGAGCCTCCGGCGGGTGCCGCATCCGTCCTTCGATCCCGGTCCGGCTGACGGTATTCGCCCTGCCGGAAGTTCGCGGCTAGTAGCACACTTTCCCGGCATTGACCAGAACGCCCCGGCTCCGTTGCCGGGCTCCGGCTCGATTCCCGAAACTGTTCAAATCATTGCCATTCCGCCGTTCACATGGAGCGTCTGCCCGGTGACGTAGGCGGCCTCGTCGCTGGCAAGATAGACGACGGCCGCGGCGATCTCGGCCGGCAGTCCGAGCCGGCCGGCCGGGACCCGCGACAGCGCCGCCTCGCGCTGCTTGTCGTTCAGCGCATCGGTCATCGCGGTCTCGATGAAGCCGGGCGCCACACAGTTGACCGTGATCCCGCGCGAGGCGACCTCGAGCGCGAGCGCCTTCGACATGCCGATCATGCCAGCCTTGGCGGCCGCATAGTTGCCCTGGCCCGGATTGCCGGTGACGCCGACGATCGAGGTGATGCCGATGATGCGACCGGAGCGACGTCGCATCATGCCGCGCACGGCGGCACGCGCAAGGCGGAAGCCGGCGGTCAGGTTGACGGCCAGCACGGTGTCCCACTCCTCGTCCTTCATCCGCATGAAGATGTTGTCACGCGTGATCCCGGCATTGTTCACCAGGATATCGAGGCGACCCATCGTCTCCTCGGCCTCGCCGGCGAGTGCGTCGACGGCCGCCGGATCGCGGAGATCGCAGGGCAGGACGTGAACCCGCCCGTCGAGCTCGGCGGCGAGCGAGGCGAGCGCATCCGCGCGCGTTCCCGAGACCGCCACCGTGGCACCACGCGCATGCAGGGCCCGGGCGATGGCGCCGCCGATGCCCCCGGTTGCACCGGTGACCAGCGCGCATTTGCCGCTCAGATCGAACATCGAACCTCCAATCCGCTCCGGACCGACGACTCGGGACCGACGATACAGCGTTCAGCAGCGCGACGCGACGAGCGCCGCGACATCCTCCGGCGTACCGACCGCAGCGGCGGCAACCGACCGGTCGATCCGTTTGGTAAGACCCGTCAGCACCCGGCCGGCACCGATCTCCTTGAGTTCGCTGACGCCGTTTGCCGCCATCCACAGGACGCTCTCGCGCCAGCGGACGGTACCCGTGACCTGCTCGACAAGCCGGCGCCGGATCTCCTCCGGATCGCGGATCGGTGCGGCCAGCACATTGCAGACCACCGGGACCGCCGGCGCGCTGACCGCCGTTGCCGCCAGCGCCGCGCGCATCACCTCGGCGGCCGGCGCCATCAGGGCACAATGGAAGGGCGCGCTTACCGGCAGCAGCATCGCCTTCATAGCACCCTTGCCGCGCGCGATCTCGCAGGCGCGCTCGACCGCCGCCTTCGCGCCGCTGACGACCACCTGGCCCGGGGCATTGTCGTTGGCGGCCTGGCAGACCTCGCCCTGCGCGGCCTCCTCGGCAACGGTCAGCGCGGTCTCGTAGTCGAGACCGAGCAGCGCCGCCATCGCCCCCTCGCCGACCGGAACGGCCGCCTGCATCGCGCGGCCGCGGGTGCGCAACAGTCGCGCGGCATCGGCCAGCTCGATCGCGCCCGCGGCGGCCAGCGCCGAATATTCGCCGAGCGAATGGCCGGCTACGAAGGTGGCAGTGTCGGCGAGCCGCACGCCCTCGGCCTCCAGCGCCCGGACGACGGCCATGCTGACCGCCATCAAGGCCGGCTGGGCATTCTCGGTAAGGGTCAGCCGGTCCTCAGGCCCCTCCCAGATCACCGCCGACAAGCGCTCGCCCAATGCCTCGTCGACCTCGTCGAACACCGCGCGCGCGGCCGGATAGGCTTCGGCCAGCGCCCGCCCCATGCCGACGGTCTGGCTGCCCTGCCCGGGAAAGACGAAAGCAATGCTCATGGAAGCGGTCCCGACGTCGTCGATCTCGTCATGATGTCCGCGGGTGCCCCGGCCCCGAACGGGGACATGAACCCGAACCGGGGCGCACAGACAACGGCAGGCTGCACATGTCAAGCGCCGAGCGCGTCGTGTCTACCGTCGACCCGACGCCACTCCCCGCCCCGCAGTGACGCGCGTCGCTGAACGCGATGCTTGCCTTTTGACGCGATTGCCGTATATCAGCGCGATCCGGTCGACCTGTGGCCGGAGGCTGAACGGAAGGCCGTCCCCTGATGGGCGGCAGGGCATGGTGCCCGGCTTCCCGTGTCTCCGCTCTCGAGATCCTTGTCGAACGCCTTTCCGGAGGCTTCGAAGAGGCTTTGCGCCTTAGGCGGCCGATCGAAACGGAAAGGATGAAAGATGCCACTCTACGAGCACGTGTTCCTGGCGCGCCAGGACATGTCGGCGCAGCAGGTCGAGGCGCTGACGGAGCAGTTGAAGTCGATCCTGGAGCAGGGTGGCGGCAAGGTCGCCAAGACCGAATACTGGGGCGTCCGCCCATTGACGTTCCGTATCAAGAAGAACCGCAAGGCCCACTATTCGCTGCTGAACATCGACGCGCCGCACAGCGCGGTCGCCGAGATGGAGCGGCAGATGAGCCTCAGCGACGACATCCTTCGCTTCATGACGGTCCGCGTCGAGGAGCACGAGGAGGGGCCGTCGGCCATTCTGGCCCGGCGTGATCGCGATGACCGCGGCGAGCGCCGCGGCGATCGGGGCGACAGGCCGGGCGGCTTCCGGAGCGACAGGGGCGACCGCGGGGATCGCGGCGACCGCCGCCCCTCCCGGTTCCGTGACGAGGCCGGCCGCGAAGGGGGAATTGAACCATGAGCATCCCGAACATCGCGCAGCTGCCGGTCCGCCGGCCCTTCCACCGCCGCCGCAAGACCTGTCCGTTCTCCGGCGCCGACGCCCCGAAGATCGACTACAAGGACGTCCGGCTGCTGCAGCGCTACATTTCCGAGCGTGGCAAGATCGTGCCGAGCCGCATCACCGCGGTCTCGGCGAAGAAGCAGCGCGAGCTCGCCAAGGCGATCAAGCGCGCCCGCTTCCTGGGCCTGTTGCCGTACGTCGTGAAGTGAGCCCGCACGGCAGTTGCCGTGCGGCCGGTTGGGCCGGCCCGTCTCCGGGAGCCGGCTCTAACCGCCAGATCAGGCGGGACAGCTGAGACGATGACGAGAGACATCGACCCGGCCATCGCTATCGCTGAGGCCCCGCGGAGGCGCACTCCACGGGGCGGCATGGCGCGTCCAGCCACTCTCCGAGACCTCTAGTCATTCCCCAAGGAGACCGAAATGCAAGTCATCCTGCTCGAGCGCATCCCCAAGCTGGGCCAGATGGGCGACGAGGTGCGCGTTCGCGCCGGCTATGCGCGCAACTATCTGCTGCCGCAGCGCAAGGCGCTGCGTGCCACCGAGGCGAACCGGAAGCTGTTCGAGTCGCAGCGTGCCCAGCTCGAGGCGCGCAATCTCGAACTCAGGAGCGAGGCCCAGAGCGTCGCGACCCGTCTCGACGGCCAGACGGTGGTGATGATCCGTTCGGCCGGCGAGCGCGGACAGCTCTACGGTTCCGTCTCGACGCGCGACATCGCCGAGGCGCTGACCGAGGCAGGCTTCAGCGTCGCGCGAAGCCAGGTCGTGCTGCACACCCCGATCAAGAATCTCGGCGTCTTCGAGGTGCCGGTCCGCCTTCACCCCGAAGTCGAGGCGGTGGTAAGGATCAACGTCGCCCGCACCCCGGAAGAGGCCGAGCGCCAGGCGCGCGGCGAGGACGTGACGCTTCCCGAGACCGACGACGTTGAGGCGCCGATCGAAGAGGAAGCCTTCTTCGAGGAGACGGCCAGCAACGAGGACTCCGCCTAGCCTCGCCGACACCCGCCTGTTCCGACGGGAACACCGGCAGGTCTACGTGGCGTTGACGACATCCGAGCGCCCTGGCCGATTGAACGTCCGGGGCGCTTGATGCTTTAATCCGCAACCGCTGGGACTCTGGGGGAAGCGGCGGATCGGACATGGGCAGCCTGCTCGAATATGCGTTGTCGAAGGTGGTGCGTGAGGGAAACCTCCGCGTTACCGACCATGCTGGCATCACGCATAGCTTCGGCGACGGCACCGGCACCCCGGTCCACGTCCGCTTCACGTCCGCCGCGGCCGAACGATCGGTGCTGATGAACCCCGAGCTGCGGCTCGGCGAATGCTTCATGGATGGCACCTTCGTCGTCGAGGAAGGGACGATCTACGACTTCCTCGATATCGTTCTGCGGCACGAGGAAACCGGCGCGCTGCCCTGGTGGGTGCTGGCCCTGCGCGGAATGCGGTATCTCACGCGCCGGCTGCGCCAGTTCAATCCGACCGGTCGGGCGCGCCGCAACGTCGCGCATCACTACGATCTCGACGGACGGCTCTATCGGCTGTTTCTCGATCCCGACCTGCAATATTCGTGTGCCTACTTCGAGACGGCGACCACAACGCTGGAAGAGGCGCAGCTCGCGAAGAAGCGGCATCTGGTTTCCAAGCTCGCGCTTTCCCCCGGCCAGCGGGTCCTTGACATCGGTTCGGGATGGGGCGGTCTCGGCCTCTACATCGCCGAGACGCACCCGGTCTCGGTCGTCGGCGTGACGCTCAGCACCGAGCAGCATGCGGTCAGCAACGAGCGGGCCCGCAGCAAGGCCATGGCGGACCGTGTGGAGTTCCGCCTGTCCGACTATCGCAAGCTCGACGAGCGGTTCGACCGGATCATCTCCGTGGGCATGTTCGAGCATGTCGGCGTCGGCCACTATGACGAGTTCTTCCGCAAGGTGCGCGACCTCCTCGCCGATGACGGCGTGATGGTGCTGCATTCGATCGGCCGGTTCGGCCGGCCAGGCGACACCAACTCCTGGATCCAGAAATACATCTTTCCCGGCGGCTATATCCCTGCCCTGTCGGAGGTGATGCCGGCCATTGAGCGGGCCGGCCTAAAGGTTACCGATATAGAGATACTGCGCCTTCACTATGCCGAAACGCTCCGGGAGTGGCGCCGGCGCTTCATGGCGCATCGCGACGAGGCCATGAGGCTGTATGACGAACGGTTCTGCCGGATGTGGGAATTCTATCTTGCCGGCTCGGAGATCTCCTTCCGGCATCAGGGGATGATGAACTTCCAGATCCAGCTCGTGAAGAATCAGAACGCCCTGCCGCTGACGCGCGGCTACATGGAACAGGCGGAGAATGCCCTGCGGCTGCGCGACGGGCCGCTGATTCCCGGCCGTTCGCAGGCCGCTGAGTAGACGTCAAGAGTCGCGTTCGACAGTCTTGACGATCTGTTAACGAAGCTGGAAACCGCGCAAACTGCGCATGCGGGATTCGCGCCACGGCGCAGCATCCCATAGTTCAGAGCCATGACGATCCAAGCCCTGTCCCGTCCGCTCGATCAGCGGCCCGACGCCGATTTCCGCACGGTCCCGCACAACATCGAGGCCGAGCAAGCCCTGTTGGGCGCCATCCTGGTCAACAACGAAGCGTTCTACCGGGTCTCGGATTTCCTGGTGCCGGAGCATTTCTTCGATCCCGTCCACCAGCGCATCTTCGACGTGGTGTCACGCCTGATCCGGGCGAACAAGACGGCGACACCGGTCACGCTGAAGACGTTCCTCGAGCGGGAAGAGCCTATCGGCGAGCTTTCGGTGCCCGCCTATCTCGCCCGGCTCGCCAGCGCTGCCACCACAGTGATCAATGCCGAGGACTACGGCCGCACGATCTACGATCTCGCCACGCGCCGCCGCCTGATCGCGATCGGCGAGGACATGGTGAACACGGCCTATGATGCGGGCGTCGAGATGACCCCTGCCAAGCAGATCGAGATCACCGAACAGCGCCTGTTCGAGCTGGCCGAGACCGGCAAGTACGGTTCGGGATTCCTGCGCTTCGGAGAAGCGCTCAAGGATGCCATCGACATGGCCAGCAAGGCCTATCAGCGCGACGGCCATCTCTCCGGCATCGCCACCGGGCTGCGCGATCTCGATGACCTGATGGGCGGGCTCCAGCCCTCCGACCTGATCATCCTGGCCGGCCGGCCGGCCATGGGAAAGACCGCGCTCGCCACCAACATCGCCTTCCACATCGCCTCAAGATACAAGGGACGGCAGCTGCCCGACGGCCGCGTCGAGACCATCGATGGCGGTATCGTCGGCTTCTTCTCGCTGGAAATGTCGGCCGAACAGCTCGCGACGCGCATCATCTCGGAACAGGCGGCCGTCTCCTCCGAGAACATCCGACGCGGCAAGACCACCCGCGAGGAGTTTGACCGGCTGGTCGATGTCGCTCAACGCCTGCAGTCCGTGCCGCTCTACATCGACGCCACCGGCGGCCTGTCGATCGCCCAGCTCGCCGCGCGGGCGCGCCGGCTGAAGCGGCAAAAGGGCCTCGACATGCTGGTGATCGACTATCTCCAGTTGCTCACCGGCAGCAGCAAGCGGGCAAGCGACAGCCGGGTCCAGGAAATCACCGAGATCACCACCGGTCTCAAGGCGTTGGCGAAGGAACTGAATGTACCGATTCTGGCGCTGTCGCAGCTCTCCCGCCAGGTCGAAGCGCGCGAGGACAAGCGGCCGCAGCTCGCCGACCTGCGCGAATCCGGATCCATCGAACAGGACGCCGACGTGGTGCTCTTCGTCTATCGCGAGGAGTACTACCTGAAGAACAAGAAGCCGCGCGAGGGCACCCCGGAGTTCGAGACCTGGCAGGATGAGATGGCCCGCGCCCACGGACTCGCCGAGGTGATCATCGGCAAGCAGCGGCATGGCCCTACGGGAACCGTCAATCTGGCCTTCCTCGCCGAGTTCACACGCTTCGACAACCTGGCGAACGACGCCCGGCTGCCGGAACGGTTCGGATGAGAATGCCTGCCGGCCGCGCGTCCTGGCCGGCCGAGGCGCTCGAAGCGGCCGGGCGTCTGACGATCGACCTTGCCGCGATCACCGACAACTGGCGCAATCTGGCGGCGCGCGCACGTGGCGCCGAGACCGCGGCCTGCGTCAAGGCGGATGCCTACGGCCTGGGCATCGACGCGGTCGTCCCCGCGCTGACCGCGGCCGGGTGCCGCACGTTCTTTGTCGCGCTGCTCGCCGAGGCGCGGCGGGTCCGGGCCGCGGCTCCCGACGCGACGATCTACGTGCTCGGCGGCTTCCATCCGCACACGGGTCCGGCCTATGTCGAGACCGGTGCCCGGCCGGTCCTCGGCTCGCTTGCCGAGATTTCCGACTGGGCCGGATTCTGCCGCACCGCCGGCGCGCGCTTGCCGGCAGCGGTGCACATCGACACGGGCATGAACCGGCTCGGGCTGAGCCGCGAGGAGTGCCTCGCCCTGCCCCCGCCGGACGATCTTGCCCGCGTCTTCGAAGTGTCGCTCGTGATGAGCCACCTGGCCTGCGCCGACACGCCGAACCATCCGCTGACACGCGAGCAGCGCGACCGGTTCGAGATCCTCCGCCACCGGCTGCCACCGGCACCAGCATCCCTGGCCAATTCCGCCGGACTGCTGAGCGATCCGGCGCTGCACTACGACATGACGCGGCCCGGCATCGCGATTTATGGCGGCCTCGCGGTCACCGGGCGGCCCAACCCGATGCGACCTGTCGTCAGACTGGAGGCACGCGTCGTTCAGCTGCGCACGATTTCCGCCGGTTCGTCCGTCGGCTACGGCGCCGCGCAGACGGTGCGGCGCGACACCCGGCTGGCGATCCTGTCGGCCGGTTATGCGGACGGCTACATGCGCGCTGCCGGCAGCACCGACCTGAGGGCGGGCGCGACGGTCTATTTCGGCGAGGATGCCGCGCCGCTGGTCGGCCGGATCTCCATGGATCTGATCGCAGCCGACGTTACCGACATCCCGGAAGATCGAATCGTGGCAGGAAGTTGGGCGGAATTGCTCGGAGATCGATTCACCGTGGACGATCTCGCGGCACGGGCCGGCACCATCGGCTACGAGATCCTGACGGGCCTCGGCCACCGCTATCGCCGCGACTATATCGAGGCCTGAGGAGCAAGCCATGGCGCGTCGGTCGGCGCAGTTCGTCTGTCAGTCCTGCGGCGCGATCAGCACGAAATGGACCGGCCGCTGCGAAGCCTGCGGAACCTGGAACAGCCTGGTGGAGGAAGGCGGCGGCGGGGTGCTGGCGGCACCGGCCAGGCCGTTCGCCAAGGGCCGGGTTATCGAACTCGTCGCGCTTGCCGGCACAAGCGAGGATGCGCCACGCACACTCGCCGGCATCGGCGAACTCGATCGGGTCACGGGCGGCGGCTTCGTGCGCGGCTCGGCGATACTGATCGGCGGCGACCCCGGCATCGGCAAGTCAACGCTCCTGATCCAGGCGGCGGCCGCGGTTGCGCAAGCTGGTCGGCGGGTCGTCTACGTCTCCGGCGAGGAGGCGGTCGGCCAGGTTCGGCTGCGCGCTGCGCGTCTCGGCCTGTCCGATGCCCCCGTCGCGCTCGCGGCCGAGACCCGCATCGAGGACATCGTTGCGACGGTCTCCGCAGGTGCCCCGCCCGACCTGATGATCATCGACTCGATCCAGACGATGTGGACCGACCAGGTCGAATCGACACCCGGCACCGTCACCCAGATCCGCGGCGCCGCGCAGGCGCTGATCCGGTTCGCCAAGCGGATGGGCACGACCGTGGTGCTGGTAGGCCATGTCACCAAGGACGGCCAGATCGCCGGACCGCGCGTCGTCGAGCACATGGTCGATGCGGTGCTCTACTTCGAAGGCGATGGCGCCCACCGCTTCCGCATTCTGAGGGCGGTGAAGAACCGGTTCGGGCCGACCGACGAGATCGGCGTCTTCGAAATGTCCGGCAAGGGGCTGATCGAGGTGCCGAACCCGTCCGCCCTGTTTCTCGGCGACCGCGATTCGCGGACACCGGGATCGGCGGTATTCGCCGGCATTGAGGGCACCCGACCGGTGCTGGTCGAGTTCCAGGCCCTCGTCGCGCCATCCCCGCTCGGCACCCCGCGCCGGGCGGTGGTAGGATGGGATGCGAGCCGGCTGTCGATGCTGCTCGCCGTGCTCGATGCCCATTGCGGGCTGAAGCTCGGCGGCCACGATGTCTATCTCAACGTCGCCGGCGGATTGCGGATCATCGAGCCTGCGGCCGATCTGGCCGCGGCCGCGGCGCTGGTCTCCTCCCTCGCCCAGGCGCCGTTGCCGCCCGAAGCCGTGTTCTTCGGCGAAGTGTCGCTGTCGGGCGCCGTAAGGGCCGTGCCGCACGGGGCGGCGCGGCTCAGGGAGGCCCACAAGCTCGGCTTCGCGGAAGCCGTGGCACCGGTCGGCAATCAGGCGGAGGCGGGAGCGGGCGGCGTCAGCCTCGTCTGCGTCGACACGCTCGCCGGTCTCGTGGCGCGGATCGCCGCCGGCCGCAGCACCGGCAAAACCTGATCCGGCCTTGTCGCAGCGCGGCATCGCCTCGCCGAATTTCCGGTGATCGCGCTCAAGGAGTCGTTTGCGCCGGCCGATGATTCGGATTAACTAGCCGCGGCTCTATCGGCCCGCAACGGAGGCTCCCCGACGCTATGGTGGTAACGGGGCTCGATTTCATCGTCATCGCAGTGATGCTGATCTCGGCGTTGCTCGCCATGGTGCGCGGGCTCACCCGGGAGGTGCTGTCGATCGCCTCGTGGGTGGCGGCGGCGGTCGCGACACTGTACTTCTTTCCGCGCTTCCAGGGTCAGGTGCGCGAGATGCTGCAGCCGAACTGGCTGGCCGACATCTCGCTGGCCGTCGGCATCTTCCTGATCACGCTGATCGTGGTGTCGTTCATCACGATGCGGATCTCCGACTTCATCCTCGACAGCCGCATCGGCGCGATCGACAGGACGCTCGGCTTCATATTCGGGCTGGCGCGCGGCCTGCTGCTGGTGGTCATCGCCTACATGTTCCTGGCCTGGCTGGTGCCCGAAGAAAACCAGCCCGACTGGATCCGCGGGGCGCGATCGAAGCCGATCCTGAAGCAGACCGGCGATGCGATCATTGCCATGTTGCCGGAAGATCCCGAGAAGGCGATCCTAGACCGGATCCGCAATCGCAACGGCGGGGCGGACGCACCCGCGCCCGGCGGCACGGAGGAACCACCGGTCGAGGAAGACACCGAGCAGAGCTACCAGCCATCGGAACGGCAGGGCCTGAACCAGTTGCTTGACACGACCCGCGGCAGCGATAACTGACCGCGTGACCCGCGCCACGTGGTGCGGACCCGACCGGAGCAGCGGATGCCTATCCCCGACACGGGCACGATCGACTATCTCAGTTCTGCGATTGATGACACCGAGGGCGACGTGCTTCGCGAGAAGTGCGGCGTGTTCGGCGTGTTCGGCCATCGTGACGCCGCCGCGCTGACGGCGCTCGGCCTGCATGCCCTGCAGCATCGCGGGCAGGAGGCAGCCGGCATAGTCTCCTTCGACGGCCGTCACTTCCACACCGAGCGCCGGATGGGCCTTGTCGGCGACCATTTCTCACGCGGTTCGGTGATCGAGCGGCTCGCGGGCGACTCCGCAATCGGCCATTGCCGCTATGCAACGACGGGCGCGACGATCCTGCGCAACGTCCAGCCGCTCTATGCCGACCTCGCCGGCGGTGGCATCGCCGTCTGCCACAACGGCAACCTGACCAACGCGCTGACGCTGCGACGGCGGCTGATCCGCGAGGGAGCGATCTGCCAATCGACGTCGGACACAGAGGTGATCCTGCACCTGATCGCCCGCTCGCCGAAGCAGAAGCTGGTGGAGCGCTTCATCGACGCGCTGCAGCAGATCGAAGGCGCCTACTCCCTCGTCGCCCTGAGCAACAAGAAACTGATCGGCGCCCGCGATCCCCTTGGCATCCGGCCCCTTGTACTCGGCGACCTCAACGGCACGCCGATCCTTGCCTCGGAGACGTGCGCGCTCGACATCATCGGCGCCCGCTACGTGCGCGACATCGGCAACGGCGAGGTGGTCGTGATCTCCCGGGACGGGATCGAATCGCACCGACCCTTCCCGCAGCAGGCAGCCCGACCCTGCATCTTCGAGTACATCTATTTCGCCCGACCGGATTCGGTCGTCGGCGGGCGCAGCGTGTACGAGGTCCGCAAGCGGATGGGCCAGGAACTGGCCCACGAGTCGCCCGCCGATTGCGACGTCGTCGTGCCGGTACCGGATTCCGGCGTGCCCGCCGCAATCGGTTTCGCCCAGGCGTCCGGGACGCCGTTCGAGCTTGGCATCATCCGCAACCACTATGTCGGTCGGACCTTCATCGAGCCGACCCAGCAGATCCGGGCGCTCGGCGTCAAGCTGAAGCACAACGCCAACCGCAGCCAGGTCGCGGGCAAGCGGATCGTCCTGATCGACGACAGCCTGGTCAGGGGAACGACCTCCGTGAAGATCGTGCAGATGATGCGCGATGCGGGCGCGCGCGAGGTGCACATGCGGATCGCCAGCCCGCCCATCACCCATCCCGACTACTACGGGATCGATACCCCGGAGCGAGACAAGCTGCTTGCGGCCAACATGAATCTCGACGAGATGCGGGCCTTCATCGGTGCCGACTCCCTCGCCTTCCTGTCGGTCGAAGGAATCTACCGGGCAATGGGCCACAATCGCCGCGATCCGGACCATCCGCAATATACCGATCACTGCTTCACCGGCGACTACCCGACGCCGCTCACCGACCTCGCCGGGTCCGAGGGCGACCACCATCTCTCGCTGCTGGCCGAGACCGCATAGACGAGTGCCATGACACGCAGATTGCAGGACCGTATCGCGGTCGTCACGGGCGCCTCACGCGGAATTGGCCGGGCGGTGGCGCTGGAACTGGCCCGCGAGGGAGCGCATGTGCTGGCGCTCGGACGCACGACGGGTGCGCTCGAGGAACTCGACGACGAGATCAGGGCTTTGGGCGGCACCGCGACGCTGGTCCCATTCAAGCTCAGCGACCTGGAAGCGATCGACCGCCTCGGCGGCGCCATTCACGAGCGCTGGGGCAAGCTGGACATCCTTGTCGGCAATGCCGGCGTTCTGGGACCGCTGACCCCGGTGGGCCACATCCGCAGCCGCCAGTGGAACGAACTCATCGAGGTGAATCTCACCGCAAACTGGCGCCTGATACGCTCTCTCGACCCGCTGCTGCGCCGCTCCGACGCCGGTCGCGCCGTGTTCCTGACGTCAGGTGCTGCCCACAAGGCGACGCCCTACTGGGGTGGCTATGCGGTGACCAAGGCGGCGCTGGAAATGCTCGTTCGGACCTGGGCCGCCGAAATCGGCCAGACCAACATGCGGGCCAACCTGTTCAGTCCCGGACGTGTGCAGACACGGATGCAGAAGGACGCCTTTCCCGGCCAGGACCTGTCCGGTCTGCCGACGCCGGCCGACGTCGCCCCGGCGATCGTGGCGACCGTTCTGCCGGAGACGACCCGCAACGGGCAGATCTACCGCTTCGACGAGCAGCGCTGGCTCGCCGCGCAGCCCCCTGCCCCGGCCGACTGACGGGCGCCCGCACCCCTGGCGGCTTGACTTGCCGCCCGCCCCGACCATCCTCGGCGCCATGCAACTCGACGTCCCACCGCTGACGCCAGAGCCGTCGGGGCCGCGCGCCTTCACCGACGCGCGCGCTGCCGTTTCGCAGCTGCAATGGCTCTATGACCGCAACACCGGCTTCCTGAGATCCCATTTCCAGTCCTATCTCGACGGTGACATCCCGCAGCGGCGGGTGCGCGCGACCTACCCCTATGTACGGATCCGCAACGACAGCCACGTGCGGGTGGACTCCCGGCTCTCCTACGGCTTCGTCGCCAGCCCCGGTGTCTACGAGACGACAGTGACGCGCCCGGACCTGTTCGAGGACTACCTGATCGAACAGATCGGCCTGCTGATCGCCAATCACGGTCAGCCGGTCGAGATCGGCGAATCGGACGAGCCGATCCCGCTGCATTTCGCCTATCGCCGCGACATCAACATCGAGGCAGATCTCGCGCATCGCGCAGCCATGCCCGACACGCCGCTGCGCGACGTCTTCGACACCCCGGATCTGGGCGCCATGGACGATGCCATCGTCAACGGCACGTATCACCCGCAGCCGGGTCGGCCGGCCCCGCTCGCGCTGTTCCGGGCAGCGCGCATCGACTATTCGCTGCACCGGCTGACGCACTACACCGGCACCCGGCCGGAGCACTTCCAGAATTTCGTGATCTTCACCAACTACCAGTTCTACGTGGAAGCCTTCGCGAAAACCGCACGCCGCTGGATGGCGGACGGCCACGACGCCTATGACTGCTTCGTCGAGCCGGGAGAGGCAATCACCTGGAATGCCCGGCTTGGCAAACCCGAGCAGCCCGGTGGCCTCGAGCGCCTTCCCCAGATGCCGGCCTATCATCTGGTCGCACCCGACCATAGCGGCATCACGCTGATCAACATCGGGGTCGGTCCGTCCAACGCCCGCACCATCACCGACCACGTGGCCGTGCTGAGGCCCCATGCCTGGCTGATGCTCAGCCACTGTGCAGGGCTTCGCAACACGCAGAAGCTCGGCGACTATGTGCTCGCCCACGGCTATGTGCGCGAGGATCACGTTCTGGACGAGGAGCTGCCGGTCTGGGTGCCCATCCCGGCCCTGGCAGAGATGCAGGTCGCGCTGGAACAGGCGGTTGCCGAGGTGACCGGGCTGAGCGGCTACGAACTCAAGCGCGTGATGCGGACGGGAACCGTGGCCAGTGTCGACAACCGCAACTGGGAGCTGAGCGACCAGGGAGCGATCATCCGCCGGCTATCCCAGTCCCGCGCCGTCGCGCTTGACATGGAATCGGCGGCGATCGCGGCGAACGGATTCCGGTTCCGCGTTCCCTATGGAACCCTGCTGTGCGTTTCCGACAAGCCCCTGCACGGTGAATTGAAGCTCGCTGGAATGGCCGGGGAGTTCTACCGTCAGAGGGTCGGCCAGCATCTCGACATCGGTCTGGCGGCCATCGAGCGGTTGCGGACGCAAGAGCGCGAGCGGCTTCATTCGCGAAAGCTGCGCAGCTTTGCGGAGACCGCCTTCCAGTAGCTGGCCGTCCAGAACCTTCGATCTGTGGCTGGCCGGCCACAGGACCTGCAATCCGTGAACATCCGCCAATCCGGGCATTACTCAGCCGACGAATCGGATCACAGTGACATACGGAGGTTTCGGGGCGCCGTCATCACGCTTACAGGAACGATCCTCGCGATCGCAGAGTACGGATCACAGCGCCAGCCGCGCGCAAGGAGTGGTGCAAATTGCGCGACGTCCAACCTCCCTCCGTTGGTGCGTCTAGACTAGGGCGGTCTTGCGCCGCCCCGTTCTTTCGCGCCAGTGCCGCGAGAGCCGGCGGTATCAGTAGGGTCCGCGGGCGATAAGCTCCTGCAGAACAGCGTCGATTTCCTGGATCCGCGACGCATAGCTCTGGCCGATGCAGGTGGCATCATCGGCACAGGCCTCCCGCACCCTGAAGAACGCCTGCTGGCCGGCAGCCAATTGAGCTGCGACTTGGGGCTGCACCAGCTGCTGGACGACCTGGTAGAGGGTCTGCATCTGCAGGTCCATCGCCGCCAGCACGCCGTTCGAGCAGACGGTCGATTCGTAGGGCCGGATGGCGACCCGGCAGTCGATCGTACCGGTGATGTAGCGCG
Source organism: Tepidamorphus gemmatus (assembly GCF_004346195.1). Taxonomy (NCBI): domain Bacteria; kingdom Pseudomonadati; phylum Pseudomonadota; class Alphaproteobacteria; order Hyphomicrobiales; family Tepidamorphaceae; genus Tepidamorphus; species Tepidamorphus gemmatus. The sequence goes on from NZ_SMAK01000004.1 coordinate 163,594, forward strand.
GCTCGTCGCCGGCCGACTGGGCGCGGACGCCGGCGGAGGTGAACATGAGCGGGGCCGTGGCCAAGACGGTTGCAAGAGCGAACTGGCGCAACAGCATTCGGACTTTCCTCCTCAAGCTTCGTAGATGCTCTTACAGGCATTGGCCCTGCCCGCGCAACGCGCCTCAGTCAGGACGAGGACGCGTCGCGACGGATCGGCTGCTTGAACCCACCCGGGGGCCCCGCTAGGTTCTCCGGACGCTGCCGGCGCCAATCAGGGGAGTCCCGCTGACATGGATGTTCGCGACGGAATCGTCGATTCGATCGGCAATACCCCGCTGATCAAGCTGAAGCGCGCCTCTGAAGCGACCGGCTGCACGATTCTCGGCAAGGCAGAATTTCTGAACCCTGGCCAATCGGTCAAGGATCGGCCTGCGCGCCAGATCATCCTGGAGGCGGAGAAGCGCGGCGAGATCGAACCGGGAGGGCTAGTCGTGGAGGGCACGGCCGGCAATACCGGCATCGGCCTCGCCCTGGTAGCCAACGCTCGCGGCTACCGGACGGTCATCGTCATCCCGGATACCCAGAGCCAGGAAAAGAAGGACATGCTCCGGCTTGCGGGGGCGGAACTGATCGAGGTGCCGGCAGTCACCTACGCCAACCCGAACAACTATCAGCATGTCGCGCGCCGCCTCGCCGACAGGTTGCGCGAGAGCGAACCCAACGGCGTCCTGTTCGCTGACCAGTGGAACAATCTCGACAACCGCAAGGCGCATTTCCTGACCACCGGGCCTGAAATCTGGTCACAGACCGGCGGCCGGATCGACGGGTTCATCTGCGCGGTCGGCACGGGGGGGACACTCGCCGGAACCTCGCTCTATCTGAAGGAGAAGAACCCGAGGATCAGGATCGGCTGCGCGGATCCGCGCGGGGCGGCGATGTACTCGCTGTTCACCACCGGGGAAGCCAAGGCCAGCGAGGGCGGTTCCATCACCGAGGGAATCGGTCTTGGACGTGTGACCCCGATCATCGAGGACATCACCGTCGATACCGCCTATCTGATCGAGGATTCGGAGGCAATTCCGGTGGTGTTCGATCTTCTCCAGCACGAAGGCCTCTGTCTCGGCGGATCGAGTGGTGTCAACGTCGCCGGCGCGATCCGCCTGGCCAAGGAGATGGGACCGGGGCACACCATCGTCACGATCCTGTGCGACTACGGCACCCGATACCAGTCGAAACTGTTCAATCCGCAGTTCCTGCGCTCCAGGAACCTGCCCGTGCCGGACTGGCTGGAACGGCGGACGGAGATTGACATCCCCTTCGTCGCCCAAGGAGCCTGAGGTGCCCGTCACCGAGCCGCTGTTCCTAGCCGACGCCTATCAGCGCACCACCACAGGACGCGTCGCCGCCATCACCGAGCGCGGAGGCATCGTGCTCGACCGGACCGTCTTCTACGCCACCGGCGGCGGTCAGCCCGGCGACAGCGGCGTGCTTCGTCACGCAGGAGCGGAGATCGACATCGCAACGGCGGTCAAGGGGGAGACGCCTGGGGAAATCATTCACGTCCCGGCGTCGGAGGCCGCGACTGCCATGCCGGCGCCAGGCGATGAGGTAGAGGCGGTCATCGACTGGCGGCTGCGCCACCGGAGGATGCGCATCCACACCGCCCTGCACCTTCTCTCCGTCGCCATGCCCTTCCCCGTCACTGGCGGCCAGATCGCCGACGACTACGGCCGCCTCGATTTCGATGTCGACGGCACCATGCCCGACCGGGAGGAACTCACGGCCCGCCTTCAGGCCCTGATCGACGGCGACCATGTGGTGTCCAGCGAATGGATCACCGATGCCGAACTCGACGCCAACCCGGGACTCGTCAAGACAATGCGCGTCCAGCCGCCGCGCGGCAGCGGACGGGTCCGGCTGATCCGGATCGGCGACGTCGATCTGCAGCCGTGCGGTGGCACCCATGTGGCGCGCACCGGCGAGATCGGCCGCATGATCGTCTCCCGCATCGAGTCGAAAGGTGCCCGCAACAAGCGCGTTCGCATCGCGTTCGCGGACGGAGCCTGACCATGCTGCTCGAAGGCTCCTGTCATTGTGGAGCCGTGCGATTCAAGGTCGAGTCGCGGACGCCCTATCCCTACCTGCGTTGCTATTGCTCGGTCTGCCGCAAGACCGCCGGCGGCGGCGGCTACGCCATCAACCTGATGGGAGACGCGGCCAGCCTGCGCATCGAGGGCGAGGCGTCGATCGCAATCTACCACGCCATGATCGACGGCGAGCGCAGCCCGGCCGAGCGCCGCTTCTGCAGCCGATGCGGCAGCGCGCTGTGGCTGTGGGATCCGCGCTGGCCGGAGCTGGTCCACCCGCACGCTTCTGCGATCGATACCGATCTGCCAGTGCCACCGGAACGGGTACACATCATGCTCGACCACAAGGCAAGCTGGGTCGAACCCGACATTCGGCAGTTCGATACCGCGTTCCCCGAATATCCGGACGAGTCGATCGAAGACTGGCACGCCAATCGTGGGCTTTCACTGAGGGACTGATGTCCCTGAGGCTCGCATCTGCCGATCGGCGGGCATTCCGGCGCCAGAGAGGCGCAGTGCCAGGACAAGTCCGGCCGACCGCCGGCACAGCGCCCGCGATTACCGCTTCGCGGTTTGCCGGATGACGGGGTAGAGATAGACGTCGCTGGACAAGTATCGAGAGAGCCAAGGCATGGCAGGCGCACGATCGGATTTTCTCGTATCGACGCAGTCCCTGGAGGATCAGCTGGCCGCGCCTGATCTCGTTGTGGTCGACGGGTCATGGTACCTGCCCGCGATGAACCGCGACCCGGAGGCGGAATATCTCGACGGACACATCCCCGGCGCGGTGCGCTTCGACATCGACGATGTTTCCGACACCGACAGCCCGCTGCCGCACATGCTGCCGCGGCCGGAGAAATTCGCGTCCCGGATGCGCAAGCTCGGCATCGGCGACGGTCAGCGGATCGTCGTCTACGACGGCGCCGGCATGTTCTCGGCGCCGCGCGTCTGGTGGATGTTCCGTGCAATGGGGGTGAAGGACGTCGCCGTCCTCGACGGCGGCCTGCCGAAATGGATCGCGGAGAACCGGCCACTTGAGTCGGGGCGGGTCAGCCGACTCGAGCGCCACTTCACGGCCCGGCTCGACCATGGCGCCGTGCGCGATGCTGACGACGTGATGCGCGCGCTGCGCAATGGCTACGAGGCGGTGATCGACGTCCGCAGCGCCGAACGCTTCGAGGGAACGGAGCCCGAGCCCCGGCCTGGACTGCGCGCCGGTCACATGCCGGGAGCGATCAATCTGCCATGGTCGGAACTGCTGCGGGCCGACGGCACGATGAAGGACGGTGAGGAGATCCTCGCCCTCATGGACCGGATCGGAGTCGGTCGCAGCAAGCCGGTGATCGCCTCCTGCGGATCGGGCGTCTCCGCCGCCATCCTGGTCCTGGCGCTCAACGCGGCCGGACATCGCCAGGCCGCCGTCTATGACGGCTCGTGGGCCGAATGGGGCGGCCGCGACGACCTGCCGGTGGCGACCGGCCGCGAATAGCAGCCCCGACCGGCGCCGTGTCGGAAGCACCCTCTTGATCGGTCGTCAGCCCGACTGCCGCGACGCCGTGATCTTCGTCCGAGGCAGCCCCGCCGGCCGCGATGCTCAGTGCAGGATCTGGCTCAGGAACAGCTTGGTGCGCTCGTGCTGCGGGTCGCCGAAGAAGGCTTCGGGCTCGTTCTGCTCGATGATCTGGCCCACATCCATGAAGATCACCCGATTCGCCACCTGCCGGGCGAAGCCCATCTCATGGGTGACGCAGATCATGGTCATGCCGTCCTCTGCGAGACTGACCATGGTGTCGAGCACCTCCTTGACCATCTCGGGATCGAGAGCCGAGGTCGGCTCGTCGAACAGCATGATCTTCGGGCGCATGCACAGGGCACGGGCGATGGCGACGCGCTGCTGCTGGCCGCCGGAAAGCTGGCCTGGATACTTGTGCGCCTGCTCCGGAATCTTCACCCGCGTGAGGAAGTGCATGGCCAGCTCGTCCGCCTCCTTCTTGGGCATCTTGCGGACCCAGATCGGGGCGAGCGTACAGTTCTCGAGGATGGTCAGATGAGGAAACAGATTGAAGTGCTGGAAGACCATGCCGACCTCGCGTCGGATCTCGTCGATCTTCTTGAGATCGTTGGTCAGCTCGATGCCGTCCACAATGATCTTGCCGCGCTGATGTTCCTCGAGCCGGTTGATGCAGCGGATCAACGTCGACTTGCCCGAGCCGGACGGTCCGCAGATCACGATGCGTTCGCCACGATGGACCTTGAGATTGATATCCTTGAGCACGTGGAAGTCACCGTACCATTTGTGGACATCGATCATCTCGATGGCGACCTCGTCGCCAATCTGCATCTTCGAGGAATCGACATGGATATGGGCCATCGGCTCGTCGGCGGGAATGGGCGGCACTGTGGGGCCCGCGGTCGTCGGATCAGCCATGTCTCGGCACCTCAACGTCTGCGGCCCGCACTGAGCCGCTTCTCCATGTAGATCGAATATCGGGACATCCCGAAGCAGAACACGAAATAGAACACCGCCGCGAAGGCATAGCCGGAGTAGCGTGTCACCGGCGTCGCCCAGGCCGGATCGGTCAGGCTCGCATCAATCGTCTTCAGAAGGTCGAAGATACCGACGATGAACACCAGCGTGGTATCCTTGAACAGGCCGATGAAGGTATTGACGATGCCCGGAATGACGATGGTCAGGGCCTGCGGCAGGATGACGAACACCATCATCTTCCAGTAGCTCAGCCCGAGCGCCTGGGCGGCCTCGTACTGTCCCTTGGGCAGCGCCTGCAGCCCGCCGCGCACCACTTCGGCCATGTAGGCGGAGGCGAACAGGGCAATCCCGATCAGCGCCCTCAGCAGCTTGTCGATGGTCACCCCGCCCGGCATGAACAGGGGAAGCATCACCGAGGCCATGAACAGCACGGTGATCAGCGGGACGCCGCGGACGAACTCGATGAAGGTGATCGAGACCAGTCGGGCGACGGGCATCCTGGAGCGCCGGCCGAGCGCGAGCACGATCCCCAACGGCAGCGAGAAGACGATGCCGACCACCGAGCAGACCAGCGTGACCAGGATCCCGCCCCAGCGGCTGGTCTCGACGACCGGCAGTCCCAGCGCCGGCAATCCGGTGAGCAGGAAATAGGCGACCACCGGATAGATGAGGAAGAAGAATGCCGCACCCCAGGCGCGCTTCGGCGCATTCTGCCAGAGCAGCCAGGCTATGCCGATGGCGCCAAGCAGGAACACCAGGTCCGGACGCCAGCGCTCCTCGACCGGGTAGAGCCCGTAGATGAAATAGCCGAGCCGAGCCTTGACGAAGGCCCAGCAAGCGCCGACCTCAGGGCCGAGGCAGGCCTCGCGGTTCGTGCCCGTCCACACCGCGTCGACGAAGGCGAAATTGACGATCGGCGGCACCACCAGCCAGATTATGTACAGGGCCACCAACGTCAGCACCGTGTCCAGCCAGCTGCCGAACAGGTTGCGGTGCAGCCAGCCGATGACACCGGTACTGCTGGGAGGCGGCGGCAGTGTCTGCGCCGGTTCGGTACGGACGTAGGCGTAACGGCTCCTGTCCATCGCGCGCCCCTATCGTTCCGTCAGCGCGACGCGCCGGTTGTACCAGTTCATGAAGGCGGAGGTGACGAGACTGATCGTCAGATAGACGCCCATGGTGATCAGGATCACCTCCACCGCCTGGCCGGTCTGGTTGAGGACCGTCCCGGCGAACACCTGCACAAGGTCGGGATAGCCGATCGCCACCGCCAGCGACGAATTCTTGGTCAGGTTGAGATACTGGCTGGTCAGCGGCGGGATGATCACCCGCATGGCCTGCGGGATCACGATCAGCCTGAGGATCTTTCCCTGACGGAAGCCGAGCGCCGCCCCCGCCTCGGTCTGGCCGTGACTGACGGCCAGGATACCGGCCCGGACGATCTCGGCGATGAAGGCGGCGGTATAGGTGACGAGGCCAATCAGCAACGCGAAGAATTCCGGATAGATCGGCGTGCCGCCGGCAAAGTTGAAGCCGCGCAGTTCGGGCACCTCGAAGCTGATCGGGAACCCGGTCAGTACCAGCGCCAGCGCGGGCAGCCCGATCACCAGAAGCAGCGCCACCCGAAAAACAGGATACTGCATCCCGGTTTCGAGCTGCCGCCTGCGCGCCCACGACCGATAGGCGAACGCGGCCACCACGCCTGCCAGGATTACCGCCGCGACGATCGCCATCGCCGACTCAAGCACCGGCGTCGGCATGACGATTCCGCGGTTGTTGAGGAAGATGCCACCGGGCAGCTCGATGCTGTTGCGAGGCGCCGGCAGCGGGGTCAACACCGCATTGTACCAGAACAGCAGCTGCAGGAGCAGCGGCAGGTTGCGCACGACCTCAACATAGACATAGGCCATGCGGTTGATGATGAAGTTGCGTGACAGCCGCGCGATTCCGATGATGAACCCGAGGATCGTCGCGAGAAGGATGCCGATCGCGGCGACGATCAGCGTGTTCAGCAGCCCGACGAGGAAGGCCCGCCCGTAGGTCGAGGTTTCCGAATATTCGATGAGCTTCTGGTTGATGGAAAATCCGGCCGTCGCGTTCAGGAAGCCGAATCCCGAGGCGATATTGGCACGCCGCAGATTCTCGGCAGCGTTCGAGATGGCCTCGTAGAGGAGAAACGCGACAACGGCGACGAGCAGCGCCTGGTAGATCAGCCCGCGGATGCGCGGATCATTGTACCAGGCAACCCGGCTCGCGGCACCGTGTTCGATGTCTATCGTCGCCATGTCCCGACCCCCCAGGACCGCAATGCCGACGTGCTCGGCAGGTAGGGCCGCCGCCGGATCCTCGGCATGTCCCTGCCGTTCGGATCCGGCGACGTGACGATCCGACCGTCAGCGGATCGGCGGCGCGTACATGAGACCGCCCTTGGTCCACAGGGCGTTCAGGCCGCGGGCGATGCCGAGTTCGGTGTCGGGACCGACATTGCGGTCGAAGGTCTCGCCATAGTTGCCGACGTGCTTGATGATGTTGTAGGCCCAGTCGTTGGTCAGACCGATCGCCGTGCCGAACTCGCCCTCAATACCGAGCAGGCGCTTGATCTCAGGATTGGACGAGTTCCTCATCTCGTCGACATTGGCCTGGGTAACGCCGAGTTCCTCGGCGTTGATCATCGCGTTGTGCACCCACTTGACCAGGCTGAACCACTGATCGTCACCCTGCCGCACGACCGGTCCGAGCGGCTCCTTCGAGATGATCTCGGGCAGAACGATGTGCTCGTCCGGGTTGGTCAGCTTCAGGCGCTCGGCATAAAGGCCGGACGCGTCGGTGGTGAACGCGTCGCAGCGGCCCGAGTCATAGGCCTTAACGGTCTCGTCCGAGGACGCGAACGCTACCACCTCGTAGTCCATGCCATTGGCTCGGAAGAAGTCGGCGAGGTTCAGCTCGGTCGTGGTGCCCTGCTGCACGCAGACCGACGCCCCGGACAGCTCCTTGGCAGAGGTGACGCCGAGATCCTTGCGGACCATGAAGCCCTGACCGTCATAGTAGTTGACGCCCGCAAAATTGAGGCCGAGCGCCGTATCGCGGCTCATCGTCCAGGTGGTGTTGCGCACGAGCACGTCCACTTCGCCGGACTGCAGGGCGGTGAAACGGTCCTTGGCCGAGAGCGGGACGAACTTCACCTTCTCGGGATCATTGAAGATCGCAGCCGCGATTGCCCTGCACAGATCGACATCGATCCCCTTCCAGTTGCCTTGGTCGTCGGGATAACCGAAACCGGCCAGACCCGTATTGGAGCCACAGGTCAGGAACCCTTTCGACTTGACCTCATCGAGGGTCGCCGCCGCAGCCGTTCCCGCGGCGAAAGCGACTGCTACGCCCAGCAGCGCGGGCATCAGCGTGTTTCTCATCGTGCAGCCTTCTCTGTTACCCGTTGGAATGCCGAAGATTTCTGAGTAGAGCCATCTCAAGCGGTCTCGAGAATCGGCAGTCACAGCCCCCCCGGCTTGGTGGTTGGCCGCCCGGCATCCACCGGGACCCGTGGCGAGCCCTGACTGCATCTCAGGCGATTATGACCGGTTGGTCAAGGCTGTTCGATGGCGAACTATCCGTCGACGGCTCAGGACATTCCGGACACGAAGAGGACATTCTGATCTTGACCGGCACCATACGACATCCGACGCCGCGCGGCATCGACACCGAGATCGTCACCGCCGGCCGTCACCCGGCCGAGCAGCACGGCTTCGTCAATCCGCCGGTCTATCGCGGATCGACGGTCCTCTATCCGGATCTGGCCACGTTCGACAAGCGGGCCATGCCCTACCCCTACGGACGGATGGGGAGCCCGACAACCGACAGCCTGGAACAGGCGGTCACGGCGCTCGAGGGAGGGGCGGGAACCGTGCTCGCTGCCTCGGGCCTGTCCGCCATCGCAATTGCGCTGCAATCGGTGCTCGGCGCCGGCGACCATCTGCTGGTCACGGACTCCTGCTATCAGCCGACGCGCAAGTTCTGCACGGGCGTGCTGGCGCGCTTCGGTGTGGCGGTCGACTACTACGATCCGCGCATCGGTGCCGGCATCGAGGCGCTGCTGAGGCCTGCCACCAAGGCCATCTTCCTGGAATCGCCCGGTTCTCAGACCTTCGAGATCCAGGACATTCCCGCCATCGTCGGCGTCGCCCGCAAGCGCGACCTCGTCACGCTGATCGACAACACCTGGGCGACCCCGCTGTTCCTGAAGCCGCTGGCATTGGGGGTCGACATTTCCATCCATGCAGCCACCAAGTATATCGGCGGGCACTCCGACGTGATGCTCGGAACCGTCACCGCGAATGCGCGGATGTGGCCTCAGGTCAGGGAAACCTGGAGCCTGCTCGGGGAATGTGCGGGACCGGACGTTGCCTGGCTCGGCCAGCGCGGCATCCGCACGCTGGCCGTCCGCCTCGCGCGCCAGATGGAGGCAGGGATCGAGCTGGCGCGATGGCTGGAAGGCCGTCCGGAAGTCGAGCGGGTGCTGCATCCGGCCCTCCCGAGCCATCCCGACCACGCGCTGTGGCGGCGCGACTTCACGGGCGCCTCCTCGCTGTTCTCGATCGTGCTGAAGCCAGGCCCGAAGGCGGCGCTGGCAGCGTTCATCGACGGGTTGGAGCTGTTCGGACTGGGCGCCTCCTGGGGCGGCTACGAAAGCCTGGTGCTGCCCTTCGATCCGCGCGGATACCGGGTCGCCACGCGCTGGGAGGCCGAGGGACCGGCAATCAGGATCCACGTGGGGCTCGAGGCGATGGCCGATCTCGTCGCCGATCTCGAGGCTGCCTTCGCACGCTGGCGCGCGGCGGGGGGTGGCGCCTGACGCACCTGCCTGGGCCATCGGAAGATCGTCAAGTGGCGGACCTTGCCCCTATCGGATGGATGGGCTAGCGACTTTCTGATCTCCTGACGCGGCATCGGTCCGTCGGGCACATGACCCGAAGCGCTCCGGACGTATGGCCAATGGCGCCGCGACAGGAGTGTCGCCTCATCCACATGCCGAGCAGCGCGGCAGCGCACCACCCGGTTCGCAGTTCGGGCCGGGCCGACGCAGGTCGAATTCGTTGCAACGGACTTCATTCCCGAAGAGGACCTCGAGGTCCTCTTCGTGTCGCCAGCCGGCAACTGATCGATCAGGCGACCCTGCGTTCGCCCGACAACGGCAACCCGGTCCTGGCCGCCATGGCGGAGGCCGGCCGGCGCACGACGGGAGTGAGCACCGCCCCCACGACACGGCGGGCGAGCGCCGGATCCTCGTTGACAGCGATCATCATGTCGGCGGCATCGCGCGGGCGCGGAACCGGACGGCGCTGGGCCACCAATTCGGCGATGTGAATGGTGAGTGCGTTCCTGGCCGCATCGATCACTGCATCCAGGGTGTTCCCCGTCGCCGTGCAGCCCGGCAGGTCCGGAAACTCCGCGTGCCAGTCGCCGCCGCCATCGGGCAGCCGCACATAAGCGATGAAGGTATCCATGGCCTCTGTCTCCACTGGTGTCGCACGTCCAAGCGACGCGCCCCACAATCCCGTCCGCCGCGTAGGACGGATCGTGCGAACCCTCGCACAGGTCCTTGGCGCCAGCGTGTCGAGGTGGTGACGATTACGGGACGGGCCCTCACGCAGAGGCAGGAAAGTAACGCAAGTCCTTGATATATATGGAATAATGGCGACCCCGGCAGGATTCGAACCTGCGACATGCAGCTTAGAAGGCTGCCGCTCTATCCAGCTGAGCTACGGGGCCCGAAAGTCTGGCGCCTCGGCCGTCAGTGGGTCCACTGGCCGATTCGGTTGTACCTGAAGTTGTCCGCATAGGCGACGATGCGGCGCTTCGGCTCGCTCGGCTCGATGACAACATAGTCGATGCCGTTGCGCTGGGCATAGGCGACTGCCTCCTCCCGGGTCGGAAATGTCAGCCTCAGCTGCTGGCGCATGTCCATGGAGCTCGTGTACCCCATCAGCGGCTCGATCTCGCGCGGCACTTCCGGCTCGAACTCGAGCACCCAGCGATGAGTCTTCGCCTTGCCCGACTGCATCGCGGTACGGGCGGGTCGATAGATACGTGCCGGCATTGCCGTTGCTCCGATTGTCCAAGGCCGCCTGTCGGCTCGCGGGCTGGTCGGGGCAGCAAGATTCGAACTTGCGACCCCCTGCTCCCAAAGCAGGTGCTCTACCAGGCTGAGCTATACCCCGGATGCCCGAAACCCGGAGGATACCTAGCCATTTCGTGGCGCCGCGACAAGCGGCCGACCACGGGATTCGGAACGAAACGGCACCGCTCGGCCGCAAGGGAACCGGAAACTCCCGGAAGAATCCCGAACCGCGTTCACCGAGCGCCGATCCTGACCAGCCGTCGCAAGGTCGGACCCGCCAAACGATTTGTGCGCGCACGGACCTTGACCGCCACCGGAATGCTGAAGATTAATCGGCGCATGGTCGACCGAGCCTTGCATCGCCTGGCAGCTCTTGTCCTCGCGCGGGCCATCATTGCCCTCGCAGTTGTCGTGGCATCAGGCCTTCAACCGGTGCTCTTCGCAGCCGGCAATGTGGACGGCCACCACGGTGGCAACGGTCTGATGCTGAGTGCGACCGCCTACGGTCTGGGTCCCGATGCGCATGCAACGCAAGGTCATCACCATCGTGATGATCAGGCGCAGGCGGGCGACGAGGGCCATTCGACCGAACCAAAGTCCGAGGTTGGCGCCTCAATGGGTACACCGCATGACCATTCCTCCGAGGCGAACGACAAGCGCTGCGAACTGCATTGTGCTCCGGTCCAGGCGATTGCCGTCGAAGCCTGGGTCGTCACCCACGTTCCGCTTCGGGATTTCGAAGGCGATGTACTGACCGCGCTCAGGCATCTCGAACTGGCACAGCCTGTCAGGCCTCCCGAACGCCAGATCTGACGTAACCCCTCACGGGGAGCACCGCCACTGCCGGCATTGGCAGGGCACGTGTGTCTACGTTCAGATCAGGTAATCTCATGAAATGCCTCTTTACGGCGGTCTTCGTACCGCTGCTGGCGGCTGGGTGCGCGACGACGCAGCCCGGCGAGGTCGCGAGCGCCCCCGATCCAGCCGATGCGAGCGCCGGTATCCACACCGTCGTCTATGAGCCGGTCCTCGGCGACTATCAGCACAGGGAGCCGGTCGGTCCTCGGAACTGGCGTCAGCTCAACGACGAGCTGTCGCCTGCGCGACGGGGAGGTGGATCGTGATCCGCCGCCTGACCACCGGCGCGCTGGCCGTCATGGCACCCTTGGCGGTTGCGGGGTGCATGACCGCAAATGTGGGGGATGTATCCGACCCGGTCGCCGGCTTCTCGACCGTCTCGGACCGAACCACCCGTCTCACAGGCCATGGGCCCGTGTGGATCCAGTCCGGCGAGCAAGCTCGCATTCTCGCCGACAGTGTCCACGCTCTCGTGCATGGCAAGACGATCGGCGCGGATGTCGCCGTCCAGGTCGCTCTCATGAACAACAGGGGACTGCAGGCCGCATACGCCGATCTCGGACTGTCGGCCGCGGATCTCTGGCAGGAGACGATGCTGGTCAATCCACGGGTTGCCGTAGGGATATCGACGGTCGATCTCACGCGCACGATCGAGGCGGCAGTCATCAGCAACATCCTGGCACTGATGACGCGGCCGCACCGTGTTGCGATTGCCGAGATCCGGTTCCGGCAAGCGCAACTGCGTGCGGTGGAAGAGACCCTGAGGCTTGCCGCGGAGACGCGACGGGCCTGGGTAAGAGCCGTGTCGGCCTGGGAAAGGGTCGCCCATTTCAACAAGGCGCTGGTCGCCGCCGATGCTGCCTCGGAGCTGGCCAAGAAGCTGGGCGAGACGGGCGCCTTCACGAAATCGGGTCAGGCGCGCGAACACGTGTTCTATGCCGAGCTTGCCGGTCAGGCGGCCGAGGCGCGAACGGCGGCGCGTGTGGCCAAGGAGGAGTTGACCAGGCTGATGGGCCTGTGGGGCGAAGACGTCGACTACTTCGTCCCGAACGCCCTGCCGCCACTGCCCGACCGCGTGCCGGACATGCCGGACATCGAGGCGGAGGCATTGCGCAATCGCGTTGATCTGTCGATCGCGCGACTCGAGCTTGAAGCGCTCGGCCGCGCCTACGGGCTCACGCAGGCCACCCGGTACATCTCCGACCTCGACCTGATGGCCGGCATCGAGGTCGAGCGGGAGAAGGATGCCGAAGGGGGCGAAGCGGAAACCAAGGTCACCGGATTGGGTGAGATCGAGTTCACCATTCCCATCTTCGACAGCGGCGAAGCGCGGCTGCGCAAGGCGGAGCTCGCCTACATGCAAGCCGCGAACCGTCTTGCCGAACGGGCAGTCAACATCCGTTCGGAAGCTCGAACTGCCTACCTCGTCTATCGTTCGCGACACGACATCGCCCGGCACTATCGCAGCAATGTCGTGCCGCTCCGTACGACGATCGAGGAGGAATCCCTGCTAACCTACAACGGCATGATCACGAGCGTCTTCGAACTGCTGGCAGACACGCGCGCCAGGATCGAGGCGATCATGCTCTCGCTTGCAGCAAAGCGCGATTTCTGGCTGGCCGAAATCGATCTGGGAACCGCCATCCATGGCGGCGGCGGTTCACCGGGCTCCGTCGGCGACGCCCCTTCGCCAATGGTGGCTCGTGCCGGCGCCGGACACTGAATTCGAGGAGACAAGCGAATGATCACGCGACGACAGATGCTGGCAGGTGGTGCCTTCCTGGCCAGCGCAGCGGCCTGGAGCCGGACATCGGCGATGGGCTTGCCGGATGCTCCGATCATGCAGTCCGCTGACATGCAGCCGCCGCTGTTTCCGACAACCGGGCCGGACTACCAGCCGGTCGTTACCCTCAACGGATGGACGCTACCGTTCAGGTTCAACAACGGCGTCAAGGAGTTCCACCTGATCGCCGAGCCGGTCGAGCGGGAGATTGCTCCGGGCATGACCGCTCATCTGTGGGGCTACAACGGCCAGTCGCCCGGACCGACCATCGAGGCCGTCGAGGGTGACAGGGTCCGGATCTTCGTGACCAACGGTCTGCCCGAACACACGACAATCCACTGGCACGGCATGATCCTGCCCTGTGGCATGGACGGCGTGACGGGGTTGACCCAGCCGGGCATCCCGCCGGGCAAGACCTTCGTCTATGAGTTCGATCTCGTGAAGAGCGGGACCTTCATGTACCACCCCCACGCGGACGAGATGGTGCAGATGGCGATGGGGATGATGGGCTTCTTCGTCATCCACCCGAAGGATCCCTCCTTCATGCGCGTCGATCGGGACTTCGTGTTCCTGATCAACGCCTTCGACATCGAACCCGGCTCCTATGTGCCGCGGGTCATGGAAATGACCGACTTCAACCTCTGGTGCTGGAACAGCCGGGTGTTTCCCGGAATAACGCATCTCGTCGCGTCGAAGAACGACAGGGTCCGGGTGCGGGTCGGCAACCTCACCATGACCAATCATCCCATCCACATGCATGGCTACGACTTCGAGGTCACCTGCACCGACGGCGGCTGGGTCCGGCCCGAGGCGAGATGGCCGGAGGTCTCTATCGACATCCCCGTCGGTGCGATGCGGGCCTACGAATTCGATGCGGTTCACGAGGGCGACTGGGCGATCCACTGCCACAAGTCGCACCACACGATGAATGCCATGGGACATGCCATCCCCACCTTCATCGGCGTCGACAAGTCCGGGCCGACCCGCAAGATCCATCGCCTGCAGCCCGACTACATGGCCATGGGCAACCGCGGCATGGCGGACATGGGCGAGATGGAGATGCCCCTGCCCGACAACACCATCCCGATGATGACCGGCTGGGGACAGTTCGGCGCGATCGAGATGGGAGGAATGTTCTCGGTGGTGAAGGTGCGGGCCGGCATCTCGGCCGGCGACTACTCGGATCCGGGTTGGTACCGCCATCCGGAGGGCACCGTCGCCTACGAGTGGACCGGCGAACTGCCCGCGGCGGTGCGCGCCGACGCGGCACCGCGGCATGGCTCGGAGAGCCATTCCACCGCGGACTGACCATCACAAGCATCTGCGAAAGGAACCTGGGAATGAAGCGCACATTCTTGACGGGGTGCCTGTTGATCGGCCTTGGCGGAGGCGCGATTGCCGGCGGCAACCATGCGGGCGGTCACAGCCATGGCGAGGCCGGCATGATGGCGATCGGAAGGCCGGGCGATCCTGCACAAGTCACACGCACGGTGAAGGTCGTCATGAAGGAAAAGGAGGACGGCAGGATGGTGTTCGAGCCGACCACGATCGCGGTCCGGGAAGGCGAGACCCTCCGGCTGCAGTTGGTCAACGCCGGGGAACTGGATCACGAGTTCGTGATGGACGTCCAGGACAGCATCAACGAGCACAAGGTCCTGATGGAAAGGTTTCCGGAGATGGAACACGACGACCCGAACGCGATACGCCTCGGCCCGGGAGAATCCGGCGAGATCATCTGGACGTTCGCCAACGCCGGCGAGTTCGGCTTTGCCTGCCTGATTCCCGGCCATTACGACGCCGGCATGAAGGGCCACATCCGCGTCAGGCATTGATGGAGAAATGAGATGCGTACACTCGTTGCAGCGATGGCCGCAATTGCCGTCTGGACGGCCGGACCCGCGCTTGCCTCGGACTATACCCGGGGCGAGGTCACCAAGATCGACCCCCAGCAGAAGAAGCTGACGATCCGGCACGAGGAAATCAGGAACCTGAACATGCCACCGATGACCATGGTCTTCGTCGTCGCCGAGGATGCGATGCTTGACCGGGTCTCGGTCGGCCAGCAGATCGAATTCATTGCCGAACGGGTCAATGGACGCATCACCGTGACCGACATCAAGTAGCGTCGGATGGGCGTCGCAGCATGGCTTCTGCGGCGCCTGTTCTGCGGTTCGGGTGCGCGACGAAGGTGACGAGCCAGCAACGGGACGGTATCGCAGATGGCAGACGCTCAGTTCTCGACCGAACGCAAGTGGCGCTGGTTCGGGCGGATCATGCTGGCGGTGATGGCGCTGGTGCTGCTCGTCATCACGTTGATGGGCGGATGACGGCGCTTGCCGACGGACTTGCGACGGACAGGAGGGCAGCGGCAGCCGGCAAGGCGCCGCTACGGGCAGGGGTGCCGAGGCGTCAGGAGAGACGACTATTCGGCGTTGCCGAAGATCGGATGGCGAACGACATCGCCGCGCTTCAGGCCGATCCGGTCGGCGGTGCCGGCGATGACCTCGAGCACCGAGCGCACCGGCCCCTTGGAGGAGATCGTCCGGGTTGACAGTGGCGTGGTGTTCCGCTCGATGCGGTGCACGACGCCGTCACGCGTGATGAACACCATGTCGAGCGAGATGTAGGTGTTCTGCATCCACATCCGGACTTCGTCGTCGGTGCCGAAATCGAACAGCATGCCGTGATCGGGGGCCATCTGGCGGCGGAACATCAGTCCCCGCGCGCGTTGCGCCGGCGTCTCGGCAAGTTCGACCGTGAAGCTGTGGGCGCCGCTCGCGGTCTCCACGACGGCAATACCGCCATCGACCGCCTGGTCGGCTCGCTGCGCGGAGGCCGGCTGAAAGGCAAGGAGCGCCAAGGCCAGCACGAGCACCAGCGGGCCGAAGCGCCGTGGCGACCGGCGGCGCAACGCCGCGCATGGGCTCAATGCGACGAGACGCCGCCACCATCCTCCGGACGGATCTCGGCTGCCATCAATCCCTTCGGTCCCGGTCCGGAGCGCACCCAGACCATCTGTCCCGGCCTGAGTTCGGCGAAGCCGTAACGCCGCAGCGTCTCCATGTGGACGAAGATGTCCTCGGTGCCCGCCCCGCGGGTCAGGAAGCCGTAGCCGCGCACACGGTTGAACCATTTCACCTGCGCCAGTTCGAAATTGCCCTGCGGCATGACAGAGACGCGGGTGCGCGGCTCCGACTGCGACGGATGGACGGCGGTGGATTCGTCCATCGACAGGATCCGGAACGCTTGCAGGCCACGCGGGCGATTGAGCGCCTCGCACACGATCCTTGCCCCCTCGTAGGCAGTCTGGTAGCCGTCCCGACGCAGGCAGGTGACATGCAGCAGAACATCGGCCATCCCATTGTCGGGGATGATGAACCCGTACCCCTTGCCGGCATCGAACCATTTGATGGTCCCGGCTATCTCGATAACGTCGACCGGCCTGTCCCCGATCGGATCGCTATCCACGCCGATGTGCGGCGTGAGCTTGGCCCCCATGTGCTACTCCAACGCCCGAGCGCGATGTCCCAGCCGACCCGCGCACCCCGATTCGCCGTAAGGATATCATTGCACCGGCGGTCTGGAAGGGAAAATGCCGATCCTTGCTCAACCGTCCAGTCGTGTCAGCGGCTCGAGGGTATCGCCGATATCGGCGTTGACCACGAGATCGGCGTGGGCATCCAGATCGGTCGGTTCGCGATTGAGGATCACCAGGCGGGCACCGTGGCGGCGGGCAATCAGGGGGATTGCGGCAGCCGGATATACGACCAGAGATGATCCGATGACGAGAAACAGGTCACAGACTTCCGCCTCGGCACGGGCTCTCAGCATAGCCGCCTCCGGCATCGGCTGCCCGAATGAAATCGTCGCCGTCTTGACGATGCCGCCGCATGCGCGGCAGTCCGGAACCGCGCCGGTGGCCTCGAAGATCAGGCGGATTTCGTCGATCTCGTGCCGCAGACCACAGGCAAGGCAGTGGGCGTAACTGCCGTTGCCGTGCAACTCGACCAATCGATCCGTCGGGACACCCGACATCTGGTGCAGGTTGTCGATGTTCTGGGTGATCACGCAAGCTACCTTGCCGATCGCAACCAGATGGGCAATGGCGCGATGACCACGGCCGGGCCGGGCGTTGCGGAAGGCCGGCTCCATCGCGAATTTGCGCCGCCAGGCTTCGGCCCGCATCTGCGGCGAGGCCAGATAGGCCGAGAACGCGATCGGCCGATTCTGCGACCACAGGCCACCGGGGCTGCGGAAATCCGGAATTCCGCATTCCGTCGATATGCCTGCCCCGGTGAAGGCGACGACACGACGCGCCGCGCGCACCATATGCAGCAGCTGCGCGGCCGACGGATCGAGATCGCGCATCATGTCCATCGCTCGCCACCTCCGGGCTGGCCATCGCCGCCGAAACGATTAATTCTCCGGCACGGGCGGGCGACGGTTGCCCGACACGCAAGGAGAACCACCCTTGAGATATCTGCATACGATGGTGCGGGTGAGCGACGTCGACAAGTCGCTCGACTTCTATTGCGGCAAGCTCGGCATGCGGGAGGTCCGCCGCATGGAGAGCGAGACGGGCCGCTTCACGCTGATCTTCCTTGCCGCGCCGGAGGATGTCGCGGCAGCCGAGACCAGCCGGGCGCCGCTGCTGGAGCTGACCTACAACTGGGATCCGGAGGTCTATGGCGAGGGCCGCAACTTCGGCCATCTCGCCTACGAGGTCGACGACATCTACGCGACCTGCCAGGCGCTGATGGATGCCGGCGTCACCATCAACCGCCCGCCACGCGACGGGCGGATGGCCTTCATCCGTTCGCCCGACAACATCTCGATCGAACTCCTGCAGAAGGGCGACGCGCTGCCGGTGGCGGAACCCTGGGCATCGATGCCGAACACCGGCAAGTGGTGATCCGGCGCGACCCCGGCAGTGCCGCCGTCGTCTCCCGCGACCTGGCGGGGCAGGTGAAGAACCGGCCTTCGCCAGTTGCGGCCCGGCGCGAAGCCCAGTATATCCCTCCCCGCGCCGCCCCCTTCGTCTATCGGTTAGGACGCCAGATTTTCAATCTGGAAAGAGGGGTTCGACTCCCCTAGGGGGCGCCACGGATGTCATTCCCTGTCGCGCGCTCCTGGTCGCGGACGAAGGTGGTGTCGGCGGGCTCGGTCCGGTCGGGGTTTCGTCGGAAACCGGCCGGAGGTGTTCATCGACGGGCAGCGGTATCAGCAGATCAGGCCTATCCAGCCCCCGGCCCGGCCCTTGCCTTCGCCTGTCCTGCTTGGGTGTGGCAGCGCCTCTGCGAGGCAGGACTCACCAGCCCGGTGGCGGACTGTCTACTGGTCGTTCCGCCGATTCGTCCGGCTGCTGATGTTCCGCACCATCCACGAGATCGCGCTGGGGATGGATCGCGAGCGGCAGGGGCGGCGCTTCACTTGCGACCGAGGGCGCGGACGCGCTACGCTAGTCTCGCGCGTCGATAGCCATAGCGATGGTAGAACAGATGGCGGTACCTGATGCCCCGGCCGGAACTTGGGAAGACTTCATCGTCCTCAACAGCGGCGTTGACAAGCACTTTGAAGTTCTGCCGAAGGCAGCGGACCACATGGCCACCGACACCCGGCTGAGCTGGTGGACCAAGCTTGACTATGCCGCAGCTTTGGCCCGTGACACCTGGCCATTGCCAAAGACCGAGGACCGCGAAGGATATTATGGGTCCGACCATTTCAGTTACTGGGCCTCGGGACTGTCGGATGCGCGCATGCTGATCGACACAGCTCGTGAGATGCAGGTGCCGTTGGGCACCTATCTCGATCTGGGCTGCGCCTCCGGTCGGGTTACGCGGCACACCGCGCTGGAAGTGCAGGAAATGAAGACCTACGGTTGCGATATCAACCGCCTGCATGTCGAGTGGTGCAACCGTTTTCTTCCGCGCAGGTAACAACGTTTCAGAACACCTCGATCCCCAGTCTGCCGATGGAATCGAACTCGGTCGATATCGTGTCGGCCTAATCGGTTTTCACCCATATCGAGGCGATGGAGACGAGCTGGCTGATGGAACTGCGGCGCATCCTGCGTCCCGGTGGAATCGCATGGATCACGCTGCACACCGAAGGCACCCTGAAGGATATGACGCCCGACTGGCCGCTGTGGTCGCCCGTGATGAAACATCCGAAAGCCGCCAGCCTGTTTGACACCGAAGCCCGCACCTTTGAAGGCGAGCGGCTGGTGCTGCGGTGGCTGTCGGGACGATCCTACTCGTCGAACGTCTTCTACAAGGAAGCCTATGTCCGCAGCCACTGGGGCCGGATCATGGAAGTCGCCGACTTCCGCCGTCGCCATCCGTCGTTCCAGGATGTAGTCATCCTGCGCAAGACTTGAGAGCCATTCGCCGGGACCTGCTGCTCGGCATGAAGGTGCGGCGTGGGGATTACCTTTGCTCCGTCGGTTCGCGGCGGGTCGGTCGGGCCTGCGTTTCCCGAAACGGATCCGGACATTTACTTTGACCCTCTGCCCGCATATTGAACAAGGAAACGCAAGACAGGAGAGGCCAAGGCATGTCGTGGCAGGTGCAGGAGGATCTCGTCTTCGATCTCGGCCTGCACAAGGGGTATGATGCGGAATTCTACCTCAAGAAGGGGTTCCGCGTCGTCGGCCTTGAAGCCGCGCCAGATCTGGCCGATCTATGCCGGACGCGGCTCGCCGCATGGGGCAACCGCCTGACGGTCGTCAACAAGGCACTGTTCGATCGGCCCGGCGAAACCGTGAGCTTTTTCACGGTACCGAACAAGGACGACTGGGGCAGCCTCAATCGGAACATCGCCGAGAAGGGTACAGAGCAGTCAGTCGAGATTACTGTCGAGACAGTGGACCTGACCTGGCTGTTCGACACCTTCGGGGTGCCCCGCTATATAAAATGCGATATTGAGGGCGGCGACCTGATCTTTCGCGAGCAGTTGCTTTGCGAGACCCGCCGCCCGCGGTTCGTGTCCGTAGAGATGAACGACGGCGAGGAAGCGGAGGTATTGCGGGCTTGCGGCTACGAGGTTGGACAGATTGTCAACCAGTGGATGCACCATTTTCGCCGACCGCCGAATCCGCCGCGCGAAGGCACCTTCGTGCCGGTGCAGTTTACCGGCGAGATGAGCGGCCTGTTCGGGCTTGAGCTTGACCCCGCCAAATGGGTGCCGTTGGAGAAGCTCGGCGAGGTCTACCACAAGTGGAAGTCGCTGCGGGATTTCGACCAGGAACTGGCCCCCGGGTGGGTGGACCTGCATGCCGCGCGCCGGGATGATCTCGGCCAGTGAATTTCGTCACTTGGCAAGATCCGTGATTGAGCAGGGTCGATCACCCGAAAAATATACGAAAATACACGGGTGCATATCCTTTTTGCACTTAGAATCGGAAAGCGAACATTATCCAGAGATGCGAGAGGCCTGAATAAATGACTGTTATCGTGCCATCCAAAAACCTTCTGGTCACCATGTCGCCGAAGGTTGCTTGCACGTCAATCAAGACGGCTCTGTTTCAGGTTGAGAACGGATTCCCCTTTACCCCTTTCAATTGCTGTGGAAGTTTTCGAAGCATTCATCATCCAGCGATCTATCCAGCACTAGATTTTGCAAGTGCTGAAAAGTTGATGGACCGAAACAGAATGGATCCATTCAAAACAAGAAAGTTCACTGTTGTGCGCGATCCTGTCTCAAGATTCCTCTCGGCGTACACCAATCGCGTCACCTACTATCGAGATATGGAGCGGGAATGTGCCCAAAACCCCGAGATTCGCAGTCAGTTTGATGAATTGGGCCTACCTGCCGTGCCAGACCTCGATGTGTTCATCGACAATTTCGAACATTATGTGAAATTATCTCCGTCTATTCGACTGCATACGCGACGGCAGATCTATTTTCTGGGGGATGATGCAGCCTTCTACACGGGTGTTTTTAGCTTTAATCGTATTCATGAGTTCGAGGCGGCAATCTCAGAATGCATCGGTTCGGATTTTCGCTTGGAGAAACTCCAAACAGGTGGCGAGAAAATCAGCCCAGATGTCTTGAGTCCTGCGCACTTGACCAAAATTCGCAGAATCTATGCGAAGGATTTCGACGTCTATTCCCGCTTTTTCTGAGATTCGCGCTGGCTCGCGCCGGTCTCATTTCGCGATTTGTTGTGTCTCTTTTTTGGAGATTTGCAAGATAGGCTCGTCTACACCGGTCGTCGCGCATCTTCCGTTACAGGGTTGCGGGCAGCTTCATTAAAGATGGCTTGCCCGAGGATCGTCGCCGCACTACAGGCGGCCACGACTGGACCGAGTGTCTATCCGAGGACGACATCGCCTCGCAGCAGCAATACCTCGCAGTCTGGGATCGGGCCACGGCCATGCGCGCAAGGCAGAACGAGGCGACCCTGGCGAAGAGGCCGAACGCCAAGAGCGATGGCATGGGCTGATTGATCGCTCTGGGGCGGCGGTTCGGGCCAAGGGGGAAGGCACGCCGGGTCGGACTTACGTGCGTGCCAGTCGACACTCCTTGGCCCTTCGCGCCGTTCTACCGGTGCAACTTCGGTCCAGGCTCGACCGGACGAGAGTTCAGTCGCAGGTTACCGCACCTGCGCCATCGCCTTCTCGTGGATCTGCCACTGGAGGGTTGCCGCGATCCTGTGATGCCCGAAGATCGAGACGAATGCCTTCGGATACCATATCCCCTGTCCGGCCAGATGCGCGCGTTCCGCAGACAGCCCCTTGTGCAGATTGGTCGAGCCCGTCCTGTGCTCGCCCGCATGCAGGATCCTCTTCCGGACGGTCGTCATGCGCGTTCGTCGGACAGGTCCTTCAATGGACCCGACGGCCATACGACCCCACCCGCGCTCTCGACCAGGCTCATCTGCGAACCGGAACGGCGCCGTTTGAAGTGGATCGTCCCCGGAACGGGCTTGTGCGCAATACCGGCCTGATAGGTCACCACGCTCCAGTGCCAGTCCTCATGGCCGAATCCGAGCTTTAGATCGTTAGCCTTGAACGGGAAGCGCCGGTAGATGTCGGTGCGGGCGAACGACATCGCGTCCCAGTAATTGGCCCAGCCAAGATAATCCGGATCGAACAGGCCGCTCTCGGAATCGACGTGCCACCACAGCGCAGTATACTCTCCGAAGACGACGTTGCACATGGACTGGGCGACAGCATCGGGCCGCGCCTCGATCAGATCCCATGCTGCCGACAGCCAATTCTGTGACCACAGGTCGTCACCGTCGAGAAACGTGCTGCAGCTGCCCGCCGCTTCTGCAATCCCGATGTTGCGCGATTGGCCGGGATCGCCGGTCTCGACATCGAGGACACGTACCGGCACCTCCTGCAGCCGCGACAGCCCGTGCTCTAGAACCTGACGCGTGTCACGGGTCGGCCGATCGAGGACGACGATCACCTCGATCGACAGGCCCCGGCTCGATCGCGCATGCTCGATGGCCGCGCAGGCGCTGCGCGCCGTCGGCCCGGCCAGCACGCCTTCGCGGTGGGCGGTGAGAACGACGGTGATGTCAGGCATCGCCGGTCTCCCCGATCATCGCCCGGATACCTGCAGTATAGGTCTCGCGGGTGTGCCTGCTGCGAACCCGGTCGCACAGCCTGGTGGCACGAAGGCGCCGCTCCTCAGGATTGGCGAGCATCGACGTCAGGGCCTCCACATAGACCGCGGCAGGGGCTCCAACCGGCACGGGCCATCCGGTATCCTCATCGACAAGTTCGGGAATGCCTCCCGCCGCGGTCGCAACGATCGGAACACCCATCTGACCGATCTCGATGAGGATCGTCGGCATGCCGTCCCAGTCGGCTGTGTACAGCCAGCCGTCGCAGTCTGCGAGCGGCAGTTCATCGTAATTGCGAAATGGTTCTTTCAGCGTCAGGTTGGCAGGAAGCGCCGAAAGGTCGGGCGCCTCGTCGAGGACGGCCGTGCCCCAGCACCGGAAATCGACGTCCGGCATCGCGCGGGCCACGTCGACGACGATGTCGAACCGCTTCTGCCGGTCGAGCCGGCCGGCCCACAGGACCACCGGCTTGCGCCGCCGTGCTGCCGTGGCAAGCTGCGCCTCGACGAGCGGACGGGCTGGAGGTTGCTGCATGGCTGGCGTGTACAGCACGTGCAGTTTTGCGGCCTGCTCGGGCCCCAGCGCATACCGTTCGGTGAGAATGTCGGCGAGATAGCGCGTGTCGATGAGTGCCCCGGTCAGGTTCGGCAGGAGCGGCGCGAAGTACCACACGGGATAGCCGGCCTCCCGCCCGTCCGGTGTACGGTCTGCGCAGAAGTAGTAGCAATACAGATCGGTCATCAGCCGCAGACGGGCACCGTAGGTCACGAATGTGTCGAAGGCGAGCCGCGAGTTGACGTTGAAGACGGCCCTGGGAGCCAGCCGGCGGATCACCTCGTAGAGGATCCGCTGGCGGAGCCGCGGCGGCTGTGAGGGCAGCAGGGACGAGATGTCGATCGAGGTTACCTCGTGGGGGAACCAGTCCGCACGTACCCAATCCTCGGCGTCGGTCCGCAGGACCACCGTCCTCGCCCTGCTCTCGTGCAACGTGGTCGTCAGCACCCCCGCGACGAAATCCGCGCCACCGAGCTTGCCGAATGGCATCAGGACGAGCGCGTCGCACCCCTCCGCCGGAAGGGCGTCGACGACCCTGCGGAAGGCCGCGTAATCTTCGTCATGGAAAGGCGGCAACATTGACGTTGTCAGCGCGTCGACGGCGGGCACGTTCGGATCGATGGCCGCGGCTGCCTCGACCAGACCGCGAAAGGCGTCCGAACGCCGTGCCGTTCGCATGGCGTGCAGATCTGTCGCCGCGCCGGGGGCGCGCGACAGGCGCCGGATCGCATCCCACCGCGCCTCCGCAGACCCTGATTCCGGGAGCTGATGGCGATCCCGGGCAAACGCCAGATTCCTGTCGAATGCCCGGCCTTCCTTGATGCCGTATCGCAACCAATGGTCGAACAGCCAGTCCGGATAGGTCTTGAGCTCGGGATTGAGCGCCAGATATTCCGCTGCATCGAACAGCGGCGTCGGCGAAATCCGGCGCTGGACGCCGACTTTCAGCCAATGGCGGAATGGCGGTTCGCCGGCCGGGCAGCACATGCCGAGTCGGCTAAGCTCCGCCGCATAGTGACCGGCGTCGAACAGCGGGCCCGGCGCCGTCCCGCGCGGATAGTCGATCGCGAGATAACGGGTCAGCAGCTCGACCGGAGTCGCATCGGCCGCCAGCCCACAGGTCTGGCGATAGGCATCCGGGTCGAACAGCCAGATCACATATCGCGAGAAATGTTCGTCATCGATACTCGGACCGCTCACCCCGACGGCGGACAACAGTTCGCGCGCGCGACGCAGCCACTCCAGCCGCTCGGCCTCCTCGAGCAAGGCTGCGTGTGCTGCGCCAGCCGACGGCTCCCGGGCGCCCGCCGCGAATCCGGGCGCCGGAGTAAGCCCGCGATAGCGGCCGAACGCCAGGAAATGGACCAGGGGATCGTGGTGAATGACCTCGCCTGCAAGGGCGCGAAGATAGTGCTGGCGGTCGAAGATACGCCCGACGATCCAGAAATCCGGTAGCTCGGGCGCGACGGCGACCTCGGCGTTCCGCTCCGGACCGAAGGCGATCGGCAGGTTGCTGCCGCTGCCGTCGCGTGCTGCCTGCGCCAGCAAGACTCCAAGCGGCCGGCTGTCGATGTTCGGCTCCGGATACTCCGCCAGCACGCGCACGACACCGGGGCGGGACTGGCTCGAGGGGACGACAACCTCGGTCAACTGTCCACGCGCTACCCGGCAGCACGTCATGAAACCGTCGTGCACCACGGTCACGAGCTTTTCGGCCGGCGCCCCCTCCCGCTCCGGCAGATAGAATCGCAGCGCAATCTGGCCCACTGCGTCGGGCAGCGCGAGCAACGCATCCAGGCCGAGCCAGTTGTCCCGGTAGGCACCGTCTACGAGCCTCAAGGTCCTCACCCGCTGCGCTCCCTCCACTTATCCCGGCTGAGCGATGTCCATCAGTCGCAGAGCAAATTGGCCAATGCCGGCGCGCCGGCGTCAGCCGCTCCCCGGATCGGCTGTCTCCCGAGGATGGCCAAGGTTCTCGGCGGCTATGGTCAGCGCCAGCCCACGCTCGAGGCTATGTGCCGGTTGCCAGCCGAGCAGCGCCCGGGCCCGCCCGATATCGAGAACGACCCGCGGCACGTCGACGCCACGTCCCGGCAGGAAGACAGGTGTCATCCGGCAGCCGGACAGGCGTTCAAACGTTGCCAGCAGTTCGACGAGCGACACTCCGACGGAGCTGCCGATATTGATCACCGTGGACGGCACGTCCGCCATGAGCGCCAGAATGACGGATTCGGCTACGTCGTCCACGTAAACGAAGTCGCGCACGACACTGCCATCGCCCCAGATCTCGAGCGTCTGTTCCCCGCGCGCCGCGCCGACGACCGCCGCCACGAACCCCTGGCTTCCCCTGACCGTCTGGCCCGGACCGTAGGGATTGGCGATCCTGAGCGAAATCACCCGCATGCCCGACCGCAGGCCGATGAGTCGAAGGCCGTGCTCCGCGACGAGCTTGGCGAGGCCGTAGTTGCTGATCGGCTCGGTGGGATGGGTCTCCTCGATCCTCGTCGCATCCGTCCGCCCGTAAATGGCGCCGCCGGACGACAGGAAGACGAAGCGTGCGACGCCGCGCAGAGCACAAAGTTCGGCCACGTCGATGACATGGCCTGCCTCGGTTGCAAGCTCCGCGCCGATCGTGCGCATCGGGGCGCCGGGGCGGGTCGTGCCGCCGGCGAAGACGACGTTGGTACAGCCTTCCAGCGCTTCGTCCAGCAAACCTGTCAGTTCCGTTCGGCCGATATGAAAGCGGCTGAACGGTATGTCGCCGGGCCGGCGGCTGCCAAGTCCGACGACGGGGATGCCCTCGGCGGTCAGCCTGCGCGCGATGTGACGGCCGAGGAAGCCCGCTGCGCCGATGATCAGGGTTGCGCCGACGGCAGGCCCGCACGCTGCCTCGCCCGGCATCGGCTATCCGCCCTGCACGGTGGTGTCAGGCAAATCCATGTGATCGGCTCCTTCTGTGGTCGCCGACGCGCAACGAGCGGCCCGGCCGGAAGCCGTGCCGGTACGCTGGCGTTTCCGACACACGGGCGGAAAAGTCAAGGGGAAGCGGGCATCGGGTCGTCAGGGGCGCCCGTCACCGCAATCCGCGCGAGGACGACATCGGTGACTTCGCGGATTCCGGCCGTCCCGCCGATCTCCCAAGTCCGCATGCCGTCTGCGAAGACCGCATCGACCGCCTGACGCACGAGCGAGGCCGCCTCGGCGGCGCGCGGTTCGCCATGTCGCTCGGCCAGCCATTCGAGCATCATCGCGCCCGACAGGAACATCGCGGTCGGATTTGCCCTGCCCGACCCCGCGATGTCCGGCGCGGTGCCGTGGCAAGGCTGGAACACCGCGTGGTCATCGCCGATGTCGGCGGATGGCGCAAACCCCATGCCGCCGATCAAGCCGGCCCCGAGATCGGAGAGGATGTCACCGAACATGTTCTCCGTGACGATCACGTCGAACCGCCACGGCGCGCGGACCATCTCGAGCGCCGCGGCGTCGATGTACAGATGATCACCCGACAGGTCGGGGAACTGACGCGCGCGCTCGTCGAACACCTTGCGGAAAAAGGCCATCGACGCAAAGACGTTTGCCTTGTCGACACAGGTCACGCGCCCCGCGCCGCCGGCAGCCTTGCGTGATCGCGCCAACCTCAGCGCGGCATCAGACACCCGCGCGGTTCCACGCCGGGTAATCCGCAGCCGGTCCTCTGCCTCCGCGTCGCCCCTGACGCGCCCCTTGCCATGCGAGGCGAACAGACCCTCGGTGGACTCCCGAACAATGACAAAGTCGAGGGCGGCGGCGCGTTGATCCGCCAACGGCGTCGGAACGCCGCGAATGGAGCGAATCGGCCGGATTCCCGCATAGAGATCGAGCAGGAACCGCAGTTCTATCTGCGGCGCAATCTCGGTGCCGTCGGGATATCGCACGTCAGGAAGCCCGGCAGCGCCCAGGAGGATTGCATCGGCGGCGCGCGCCGCCGCCAGAGTCCGCTCCGGCAGCGCAGTGCCCTGCGCCAGATAGGTGCCGGCGCCGGCCGCCAGAATCTCCGGGTCGAGCCGCGGACCGCCGACGCGGCCGAGCGCTCCCTCCAGCACTGCCAGGCATGGTCCGATCACCTCGGCGCCGATACCGTCGCCGGGAATCACGGCAATGCGGAAGCGGCGGTCGCCGGTCACGCGCCCCTCCTGCTGACGGCTGCGACGCAATCGAAATCCGCCGACTGCATCCTGTCCGCGCTCCTGCGACGGGTCATGTGATTTCGATGGATCATGCTATATCGCTGGCCGGGTTGCGAACGCGTCTGGATCAACGTATGCAATAACGTATACGCAAGGGCGCGGACGTGCAATTGCCGAAGGCTGGCCTGGCCGTGGCCGGTGAAAGGGGGACACGATGTTGATCGGCGCCGTCGCCGATGATCTGACCGGCGCGACGGATCTCGCGCTAATGCTGGCCGCCGGGGGCATGCGGACCATTCAGGTGATGGGCGTCCCCGACGACGCACACCGTCTCGAAGACTTCGATGCGGTCGTGGTGGCGCTGAAGTCGCGCACCATACCCGCCGCCGAAGCGGTCAGCCTTTCGGTTGCCGCCGCCCGCGCGTTGCGCGCGGCGGGTTGCCGCCAGCTGATCTTCAAGTACTGCTCGACGTTCGATTCGACCGACGAGGGCAATATCGGACCGGTCACCGACGCGCTGATGGCAGAGACCGGTGCGGCGGTCACCATCGCCTGCCCCGCATTTCCGACAAACGGGCGGACCATCTACATGGGCCATTTGTTCGTCGGCCAGCAGCCCCTCGCGGAAAGCCCGATGCGGGACCACCCGCTGACCCCGATGCGCGATTCCAATCTCGTGCGCGTCCTGCAGCGTCAGACCGCCTCGAAGGTCGGGCTGATCCCCTTCCCCGTCGTACACCAGGGCGCCGCGGCGATCAGGACGGCGATTGCCGCAGCGGCCCGGAGTGGCGAACGGATGCTGATCGTCGACGCCATCACCGACCGCGACTTGCGAGAGATCGGGACCGCGGTCGCCGACATGCCGCTGATCACAGGCGGATCAGGCATCGCCATCGGTCTTGCGGACAATTTCGCACGCGCAGGCCTGCTTGCCCCCAGTCCACCGCCCCGAACGATCAAAGCGCCGCCCGGCCGCGCCGCGATCGTGGCGGGAAGCTGCTCGCAGGCGACGAGAACACAGGTGAAGACCGCCATCGAAGCCGGCCTCCCCGCACTCCGGATCGAACCGCAAGCGCTCGCCGACGGGCGCCAGACGGTCGAAGCCGTCCTGGACTGGGCAGCCGAACAGGACCCGTTACACCCGATCCTCGTCTATTCCAGCGACGAACCCGAGGCTGTGCGCGACGTCCAATCGGTCCTTGGCCGGGCGCAGGCGGGCGAACTCGTCGAGCGAAGCCTCGCCGCCATCGGCATGGGACTGGTCGAGGCCGGCGTGACACGGCTGATCGTCGCGGGCGGCGAGACCTCCGGCGCCGTCGTCGGCGCACTCGGCGTCGCGATGCTCGAGATCGGCCCCGAGATCGATCCGGGCGTGCCCTGGACACGGGCACTGGACGGACGCGATCTGGTGCTGGCGCTCAAATCCGGAAATTTCGGCGCGCCGGACTTCTTCATCAAGGCCTGGGACCGCCTGGCCTGATCGCCGGCGCCCGCCAATCACCCGAGGAGACACATGCCTATCCAGTACGACCTGAACGGACAGACCGCGATCGTCACCGGTGGCGCGCAAGGCATCGGACGCGCCGTGGCGGAGCGCTTCGTCGCCTCGGGCGCACATGTCGTCATCCTGGATCGCGATGCCGAACGCGCCGGCAGCACCGCCGCAGAAATCGGGCCGGCCGCGCGGGCGCTGGCGGTCGACATCACCGACCTCGCCTCGGTCGAGGCTGCGCGCGACGATGTGCTGGCCCGTGAGGGACGCATCGACATCCTGGTGAACAATGCCGGCATCGCCGGGATGAACGCCGTCACCTGGAACTATCCGGTGGACGAATGGAACCGCATCATGGCGATCAATCTCGGCGGGACCTTCCATTGCTGCCGGGCCGTGGTACCGGCGATGATCGCCGCGGGTTATGGCCGGATCGTCAACATCGCCTCGATCGCCGGCAAGGAGGGTAATCCGAACGCCTCGGCCTACTCGGCGTCGAAAGCCGGTGTGATCGCGCTGACCAAGTCCCTCGCCAAGGAACTCGCGGGCTATGATATCTCGGTGAACTGCCTGACGCCGGCGGCGGCCCGCACCGCAATCTTCGACCAGATGTCGGAAGAACATATCGGCTACATGCTCGCCAAGATCCCCCGCGGACGCTTCGTCACGGTCGAGGAGGTGGCCGCACTGGTCGCCTTCGCCGCCTCGCCCGAATGCTCCTTCACCACGGGAGCCGTTCTCGACATCTCCGGAGGCCGGGCAACCTACTGAAAGCCTGCGCAAACCGAAGCAGTCAGAGGCGGCGACGTCGACGCCTGACCGCGGCAGCCCCGGCGCCTTGCGCCAAGCCGCACCGTCCGTGCCAGCACCGCGATTGGCGCGGACGCGATGGCTGTCCCGACCACCCGGCAGCGGGACAGCCGCGTTCCGGGGCCGATCAGTACGGCGCGCGAGGCGGATCGCCGGGGCTGCCGAGCGTCGGAAGATCGCCCATCGCCGGCGGCAGTCCCGCGCCCCACTCGGGATTCGTGGGCGCCGGGCCGCGCGTTCCGATGTCGCCGCATGCGGCCATCATGAACGCGGCCAGGGCAACTGCCAGCACCCCCGGAGTTCGACCGTTCATCAGCAAGGCTCCCTCAGCGAATCCGCTTGCGAGTCTAGCAGACCGGCCTCACCTGCGAGTGAAGAATGTGTTTCCTGCGGTGATCGGCGCCGCGGCCGGATCCGGAGTCCGGCGCGTCTACTTCTCGATCTTCACGCCATTCGCCTCGGCGACGATGTCGGCGAGCAACGGCACGTAATCCTGACCGCGCCCGATCCCCTCGGCAAACGCGAACATGTTCTTCACGGCCGCGCCGATATGATTGGCTATTCCGGATTCGTTGGCCATCGTCGCCAGGTAGCGCATGTCCTTGTGGGCGTTTGTGAGCGTGAACTTGTGCGCCTCGGGATTGCCCTCGAGCGCATAGCCCATGAATGTCTGATAGAATCCGCAATCCATCCGGCTGCCACGGATGACGCTGTCGAAGGTGGCGACGCTGATACCGTTCTTGCGGGCCACGGCGAGCGCCTCGGCATAGATGGCAGCGTAGCCGAGTGACAGGAAATTGTTGAGAAGCTTCATCTTGTGGCCGAAGCCGACGGGCCCGAGATGCACCACCCTCGCCGCCCAGGCACGGATGGCCGGCTCGATGCGCGCGAACACCTCCGGATCGGCCCCGACCATGGCCGACAGTTCGCCTGCGGCGGCCTGGACCGGCGTGCCGCCGAGCGGCGCATCCGCCATCGCTGCTCCCTTCGCCTTCAGTTCCTCCGCCAGCGCGATGGTCGAGTCCGGGATCGCGGTGGAGGTATCGACGACCACCAATTTGTCGTGGGCGCCCTCGAGGATGCCGTCAGGGCCGCGCACCAGGGCCTCGACCTGGGGGGTGCCGGTGACACAGATGAACAGGATGTCGGAGTTCTGCGCCACCTCGCGCGGGGTCCTGGCCTCGCGCGCACCGCGGGCGAGGAGATCGTCGACCGGCTTGCGGTTGCGGTGCCCCATGATCGTCAGCGGCCAACCCTTGTCGATCAGATTGGCTGCCATGCCGTGCCCCATCAGGCCGACGCCGATGAAACCCACCCGTTCCTTGCTCATGTCTGCCTCCGGTGATCGGCAACTTCTGGTTCAGTCATCGCTGAAGCGCGGCACCGAAATGCCGCTCAGCGCCTCATAGGCCTTCAGCACCTGCGAGTCATCCTCAGCGCCATGACCGAGGCCCGAGGCGCCGAGGAACATCTGATGCGCCGCCGCCGCCATCGGCAGCGCCGTCCTCAGCATGTGGCCAGCCTCGAGCACGATCCCGAGATCCTTGACGAAGATGTCGACCGCGCTGGTCACCGGCGGGTCGGACTGCAACATGCGTGGGCCGCGGTTGCCGAGCATCCAGCTCGCGGCCGCCCCCGCCATAAGCACCTCCTGAGCGAGCCGCGGGTCAAGTCCGGCGCGGGCAGCGAGCGACATCGCCTCCGCAGCCACGGCGATGTGGGCGCCGCACATGAGCTGGTTCACGGTCTTCATCATCGAGCCGAGACCAGGCTCCGAGCCCATGCGCCAGACCGCCTTGCCGAGGATTTCGAGCACCGGCCGGGCCTTGTCGAAGGCGGCATCGGAGCCGGCCGCCATGATCGACAGCGTTCCCTGTTCCGCTCCCACCACGCCCCCTGATACCGGCGCGTCGAGGAAGAGAAGGCCGAGGGCTTCGAGGCGGGCGGCCAGCGCCCTGGCGCGGTCTGCAGGCTGGGTGCACGAGGCGACCACGACGGCACCGGATGGCAGCGCACCGGCGGCCCCGCCCTCTCCGAACAGCACGGAATCCGCCTGATCGGCATTGACGACCATGAGGATCAGGACATCTGCGTCGCGGGCCGCGTCGGCCGGCGCGGCTGCGGCGCGGCCGCCGGCTGCCGCAAGCGCCGCCTGCGCCTCCGGGCGAATGTCACACCCGGCGACATCATGGCCCGCCGCAACGAGATTGCGCGCCATGGGCAGCCCCATGGCGCCGAGGCCGACAAATCCGATCCGCATCGCGCGTCTATTCCTTCACCGCCCCGGTCATCGCGGAGACGTAGTAGTTGACGAAGAACATGTAGACGATCGCTACCGGCACCGAGCCGAGCAGAGCGCCGGCCATCAGCGAACCCCACCGATAGATGTCGCCGTCGACGAACTCGGAAACGATGGCGACCGGTACCGTCTTGTTCTGCGGCGTGGAGATGAAGGTGAGCGCGTAGATGAATTCGTTCCAGCACAGCGTGAAGGCGAAGATACCCGCCGAGATCAGGCCCGGCACGGCAAGCGGCAGGATGATCTTCGTCAGGATCTGCCACCGGCTCGCCCCGTCGATCAGCGCGCATTCCTCGAGCTCGAACGGGATGGACTTGAAGTAGCCCATCAGCAACCAGGTGGAGAAAGGAATCAGGATCGTCGGATAGGTCAACATCAGCGCTACCGGCGTATCCCAGAGCCCGTAGTTCACGACGATGATCGACAGCGGAATGAACAGGATCGAGGGCGGCACCAGATAGGCGAGGAAGATCGCGCCGCCGATCCACTGCGCGCCGCGATAGCGCAGGCGGACGATGGCATAGGCGGCCAGCACGCTGGCGACGATCGACAGGAAGGTGGCTACGATGGCGACCAGCATCGTGTTCCACATCCAGTGCAGATAGGGCGTGTCGAAGAGCAGCGCCTTGATGTGGTCGAGTGTCGGCTCCGAGACCCAGTACGGATTGACGACGTCGAGGTTCACCAGCTGCTGGTTCGGTTTGATCGCGGTGATCGCCATCCAGTAGAAGGGAAACAGCAGCACGATGACGATGATCGACAGCGGGATGTAGACCGTGACCACCTTGCGCGGGGTCGACATCAGGTAGTCCATCCCCGACTGGAACTGCTCCTCCGCCTTGCGCTCGCGTCGCCGCGCGCGCCACCGGGCGATGGCGCCATTGCCGTTGGCCGTCGCCGTCTCAGTCATCGGCCTCTCCCTGCTGCCACTTGCGCCGCTGCAACCCGAACCACGACACCATGATGGCCGCCAGCAGGAACGGGATCATCGCAGTGGCGATCGCCGCTCCCTCACCGAGATAGCCGCCGAGGATCGCGCGCTGGTAGCTGAGCGTCGCCATCAGATGGGTCGCATTGACCGGACCGCCGCGGGTGATCGCCCAGATCAGCTGGAAATCGGTGAAGGTGAACAGCACCGAGAACGTCATCACCACGGCGATGATCGGCGTGAGCAGCGGATAGGTGATGTGGCGGAACATCTGCCAGCGCGAGGCACCGTCGATGGTCGCGGCCTCATAGAGCGAGGGCGGCACGGTCTGCAATCCCGCCAGCAGCGTGATGGCGACGAACGGCACGCCACGCCAGATGTTGGCGAAGATCACCGACCAGCGGGCGTTCCATGGATCGCCGAGGAAGTCGATGTTGCTGGAGATCAGGCCGAGCTGGCGCAGTGTCCATGAAATGATCGAGAACTGCGGGTCGTAGATCCACCAGAACGCGATTGCCGACAAGACCGTCGGAACGATGAACGGCAACAGCACGATCGCCCTCAGGAATGCCTTGAAGGGCAAATGATGGTTGAGCAGGATCGCCAGATAGAGCCCGATCGCGAACTTGAAGACGCTGGCGACGCCCGTGTAGAGCAGCGTATTGAACACCGACAGCCAGAACACCGGGTCGTCGGATAGCCATTCGAAATTCTCGAGGCCGACGAACTGGCCCGGCCGGCCGATGCGCGCGTCGGTCAGCGACAGCCAGATGCCAAGCCCCAACGGATAGGCGAGAAACAGAAGCAGGAAAGCCGCGGCCGGAATCATGAACCAGAAGCCCAGCCAGTTGCGGTTCGTCTTCAGGCGCGTCCAGGCCGAAGGTTCGCCCGGTATGGGACGTGTGCCCATTGCGGCGTCGGTCATCTGTTCTCCTCACGCGCGACGTTATGGCACCGGGCGCAGCCGCGCCCGGTGCCCGAATGGCCTCAGCGATAGATGCGCTTCGCCTGACGTTCGGCCTGCTTGATCGCACCGTCGAGCGATTCGCGGCCCGTCGCATAGTTGGCGAACATGTCGAGCACGATGAACTCGGCCAGCGCCGAGGCCGCCTTCTCGCCCACAGACCCCCTGTAGCCGGCGGTCAGCGTCCGCTTCGCGGCGTCACGGAACACGGTACGCTTGGGATCCGACGTCCAGACGGGATTGTTCTCATAGGCGTTGAGCGGTTGCGTGAGATAGCCCACAGCGCCCTGGAGCCACGGGTCATACTGTTCGGGCGACATCATGAACTCGATGAATGCCTTACAGGCGTTGGGATACTTCGTGTACTGGAAGATCATCATCGGATAGGCGATGTGGAACTCGGTCGGCTTGCCGGCAGGCCCGATCGGCCACAGCGCGTGGTTGATGTCCTCCGCCATCTCCTTCATGCCGGCCGTTCCCTTCGCCGCTTCCGCGTTGGCGGCCGCGTAGATCGAGATGCCGTTGTTGGTGAGGTAGACCTCGCTTGCCAGGAACGCCTTGTTGTTGAAGGCGTCGTTCCACGATGCCGTGCCCTCGACGGAAGCCTCGTAGATCTGCTTGACATACTCGCAGGCCGCCCGCGTCTCCGGCGAGTTGATGATGACGTTGTCGTTCTCGTCGACCAGCGATCCGCCGAAGGCCCAGAGCGCCCAGTGCGTCCACGCATTGCCGTCGCCCGAAGCATGACCGAGGGCGAAGCCGCCGGGGGTCCCCTGCGCCTTGAGCGCCTTCATCAGCTCAAGGAAGCCGTCGGTATCCTCCGGCACGCTCTGGAAGCCCGCCTTCTGCACCGCAGACTGGCGATAATTGATGTAGTTGCCGTTGTAGGCGATTGGGATGGCGATCCACTTGTCGCCGGACTTGCCATAGGTCACGGCCGAATCGACCCAGCCGCCATACTTGGCGCCGAGGCTCTCGGCGATGTCGGTCAGATCGACAAGCTTGTCCGGGAAAAGATGCGGCAGCGAGTAGAGGCCCCAGACCATGTCCGGCCCCTGACCGACATTCGCCGCCACCGAGGCCTTCGGCTGCACGTCGTCGAGCGACTCGCTCTGCACGCTCACCTTGACACCGGTCGCCTTCATGAAGTTGTCGACCAGCGCCATGAAGGCGTCTTCCTCGGCCTGGATGAAACGCTTCCAGCGCAGCAGCGTGATCTCGGCACCGTCTTCCGGCTTGGTCATCGCCTGTGCGCTGGCGCGGTGTGCCCCGAGGAAGGGCGAGGCCAGCGAGAGCGCGCCGAGCCCGGCGCCGGTCAGCAGCAGTCTGCGTCGCGTCAAGTCGAACATTGCTTTCCTCCCGTTTCGGTCTGTGCGGACCGTGCCAAACAACACGTCGCGTGCAGCATCAGGCGGACAGGCGCCTGCCATTGCCGGCGTCGAACAGATGGATGCAGGACAGATCCGGCATCAGCCGGATCGTCTGGCCGGGCCGAAGGGCGTGCCGCTCCTTGAACGAGGCGAGCAGTTCCTGGCCTGCCACACGGGTCACGACCAGCGTCTCCGCGCCGGTCGGCTCGACGACCACCACCTCGGCCTCCAGCCCGTCGCCGTCTCCGGCAAGACGCAGATGCTCCGGCCTTGTTCCGTAGGTCACCGCGGTCCCCTCGCCGACGGTGACCGACGGCGGCAACGGCAGCGCGATGCCGCCGGCGAGGCGGACGACTGGCCTGCCGCCTTCGCTCTCGACCCTGCCGTTGACGAAGTTCATCGCCGGCGAGCCGATGAACCCGGCGACGAACGTGTTCACCGGATTGTCATAAAGCTCGAGCGGCGCGCCGATCTGCTCGACGATGCCGTCGCGCATCACGACGATATGGTCCGCCATCGTCATTGCCTCGATCTGGTCGTGGGTGACGTAAATCGAGGTCGATTTCAGCCGCTGATGCAGTTCCTTGATCTCGGTGCGCATCGCTACGCGCAGCTTCGCGTCGAGATTGGATAGCGGCTCGTCGAACAGGAAAACCTGCGGGTCGCGCACGATCGCCCGGCCCATCGCGACGCGCTGGCGCTGGCCGCCGGAGAGCTGCCGGGGATAGCGATCGAGGTATTCGGTCAGATTGAGGATCTTGGCGGCTTCCTCGACCTTGCGGCGGATCGTCGCCTGATCCACCTTCGCGAGGCGCAGCGAGAACGACATGTTCTCGAACACCTTCATGTGCGGGTAGAGCGCGTAGTTCTGGAACACCATGGCGATGTCACGCTGCTTGGGCGGGACATTGTTCACCACGCGTCCGTTGATGGTGATCTCGCCCGAGGTGATCTCCTCGAGGCCGGCGATCATCCGCAGCAACGTCGACTTGCCGCAGCCGGAAGGTCCGACCAGCACGACGAACTCGCCATCCGCGATGTCGATCGAAACGCCGTGGATAACCTCGGTCGTACCGAACCGCTTGCGAACGTCGCGGATGCCGACTGGCGCCATGCGTCGTCTCCTCCCCTGAGCGGATCTGCCGTCCGCCTCCTGTCCGCGGCATCGTCTCGGCGGATCCGTCCGCCGAGACCACACCGGTCAATGTATACACATCATCGACGACTACATACTCCCGACAAATCCGGCGAAATCAAGCGCTTTTTGTCATACAAATGGATCTGCCCGCCCGCGCCTCGGCGCGGCCGTGCCGATATCCGGCAAACAATTGAATTCACTGGAAAAATACGGCTATCACCAAGGCCGCCGCTGCGGCCGGGTGCACAGGTCAGCCCACCCGTAGGACGGTTCCGGTCGGCTGGCACCCCGCGGAGTGCGATGGGGACGGGCTCACGGCCCGTCCCCTGTCGTCGGTGCACTGGCCCGATCAGTCAGTGCCCCATCCGTCAATGATTGTCCCGCGGAACCGCGGTCTGGGCGACCCGCTGGTACTTGACTGCCGGCTTGAGCACCATGCCCTCGTCGAACTGCGAGACCATCTGGCGCTGGATCTCCTGCCAGGGAGTCTGGCTGGCGGGCACATGATAGCCGCCCTTCGCCTCGAGCGCCTTGCGCCGGGACGCCAGCTCCTCGTCGGAGATCAGGATGTTGGCGGTACGCTTGTTGAGATCGATGCGGACCCGGTCGCCGGTCCTCAGCAGCGCCAGACCGCCGCCGGCTGCAGCCTCGGGGCTGGCATTGAGGATCGACGGAGAGCCCGACGTTCCGGACTGGCGGCCGTCACCGATGCAGGGCAACGACTTCACACCGCGCTTCAGCAGCGCATCCGGCGGCTGCATGTTGACCACCTCGGCGCCGCCCGGATAGCCGATCGGGCCGGTGCCGCGGATGAACAGCAGCGTCTTGTCGTCGATGCCGAGCGACTCGTCGTTGATGCGGTGGTGGTAATCCTCCGGCCCGTCGAACACGACCACCCGCCCCTCGAAGGCATTCTCGTCGCCCGGATTGGAGAGGAACCGGGCCCGGAAGTCCTCGGAAATCACGCTGGTCTTCATGATCGCCGAGTCGAAGAGGTTGCCGCTCAGATTCAGGAAACCGGCGTTACGGACCAGCGCGGTTTCGAAATTCCGGATCACGTCGGGATCGCTCGACTCGCGGCCACGGCAGTTGTCGCCGATGCTGCGGCCATTCACGGTCAGGGCATTCTCGCGGATGAGACCGTGACGCATCAGCTCGGCGACGACGGCCGGCACGCCGCCGGCACGGTGAAATTCTTCGCCAAGATACTTGCCGGCCGGCTGCAGGTTGACGAGCAGCGGCACGTGGTAGCCGATCCGCTCCCAATCGTCGTTGTTGAGCTCGACGCCGATGTGGCGCGCGATGGCGTTGATGTGGATCGGCGCGTTGGTCGAGCCGCCGATCGCCGAATTGACGACGATCGCATTCTCGAAAGCCTCGCGCGTCAGGATATCGGAGGGCTTCAGATCCTCCCATACCATGTCGACGATCCGCAGACCGGTCTCGTAGGCCATCTGCGCGCGCTCGCGGTATGGGCCGGGGATCGCGGCGCAGCCCGGCAGGCTCATGCCCAGCGCTTCGGCCAGCGAATTCATCGTCGTCGCCGTGCCCATGGTGTTGCAGTGGCCGACCGACGGTGCCGACGAGGCAACGATGTCCATGAACTCCGCATAGTCGATCTTGCCGGCGGCATGGTCGGCGCGGGCGTTCCAAACGACCGTTCCGGAGCCGGTGCGCTCGCCCTTCCACCACCCGTTCAGCATCGGGCCGCCCGACAGTACGATCGCCGGAATGTTGACGGTCGCCGCTGCCATCAGACACGCCGGCGTCGTCTTGTCGCAGCCGGTGGTGAGCACCACGCCGTCGATCGGATAGCCGAACAGCACCTCGACGAGGCCGAGATAGGCGAGATTGCGGTCGAGCGCCGCGGTCGGCCTCTTGCCGGTCTCCTGGATCGGATGGACGGGAAACTCGAATGCGATGCCGCCCGCGGCGCGGATGCCCTCGCGGACGCGTGCCGCCAGCTCCAGATGGTGGCGGTTGCAGGGCGACAGATCGCTGCCGGTCTGGGCGATACCGATGATCGGCTTGCCGGACTGCAACTCCTCGCGGGTCAGTCCGTAATTGAGGTAGCGCTCCAGATAGAGCGCCGTCATGCCCGGATTGTCCGGATTGTCGAACCAGAGTTGACTGCGCAGCCTGCGTTTCCCGGACACGTGCCCGCTCCTCCCGAAAGTCTGTCTCGAAGCCTTCATACTCCAACGCCCCCGCCGCCGGTAGGCGTCGCGCCGGTGCCAGAACCGGCGGGTTGACCTGTGTATACGCTGCAGCTGGGATGTCCAGCGCTATGCAGGGCAATGCGCGCGCCGGGAAATGGCACTCGATGAATCGGTTGGCGGGCGCTGTGAACGGAACGATTCCGGTTCCTGCGCAGCCTGTTGAAGCCGTTAAAGTGGCGATTCAGCGGGTTGATGCGGCGATTCAGACGCGCGGGATTCTGCGAATCGGATGAATCGCTTGCCGTCGTCTCCTCGATCTGCGTTTGATCTGGCGGCAACGGCAAGGCTGTTCCTCGGCCCCCCTTGACCGCACGGGCCGCCGGCGCAACCGTCACGTCTATCCCCTGTGCACGGAGACACCATGCGCCGCTCGCCCCGCTTCCTGGTCTGGCTCGCCTGTGTGTCGGCATGCCTGGCGACGGCGCCGGCTTCGGCCCGTCCGGTCGGCTGCCCGGCCGCAAGCAGCGCCCATGCCGGCTTCATCATCACGCTGAGCAACAAGGAGGCGTTTCAGGTCGACAGGATTGTCGGCGACATCACCTACATGCGCCACCTGGACAACCGGCTGAACACGATCTCCACCGAGGAGCTCTATCGAGGTCTGTTCACATTGGTGTCGGACGGTCCGCGGGGGCGTACCGTCTTCACCTACGACGTCGATCCATCAGCGCTGTTTCCACTGCAAGGGGGCGGCAGATTTGCGGTGGGCGGCAGGATGATCGACTCGCAGGGCCGCTCCAGCCG
This sequence comes from Tepidamorphus gemmatus, assembly GCF_004346195.1. NCBI lineage: Bacteria > Pseudomonadati > Pseudomonadota > Alphaproteobacteria > Hyphomicrobiales > Tepidamorphaceae > Tepidamorphus > Tepidamorphus gemmatus. The sequence goes on from NZ_SMAK01000004.1 coordinate 203,165, forward strand.
GGTCGAGCGCACGATCGAGATCGTCGACGGCGGCACACGCCAGATGGAACAGGCCCACAATGTCTACGGGCTGTGCTTCTACAACGTGAAGCGAATCCTCGCCGCCACCGTCTGGCCATCGCTCGGGCTGGAATTCCGACAGGAGAAACTGTGGTCGGAGAGCTTGCGGACGGTGCTCTATCTGCGCACCGAGGTCTATCAGAACGGCGTGCTGACCAGGGTCTCCGAGTACGACGGCAAGTACATCGATTTCCTGGACTGAGGGGGCCCTGGGAGCCCACCGCATCCGGCGGGAAGGCCGGCAAGGCGTCGCCCGGCCGGCCTGCACGCCAGCCGCACGGCGCCCACGCAAGCCCGATGGCTATCGGACGATGACGTTGCGGAACTGCCAGGGATCCTCGGGATCGATGTCCTCCGGGAACAGCACGCCACGGTCGACCAGCGGGTTCCAGTCGGTGTAGAAGCCGCCGACCGGGCCGAGATAGGGTAGCTGTACCTCGAGGCAGCGGCGGAAATCCATCTCGTCGGCCTCGGTCACGCCGTTCTGCGGGTTCTCCAGCGCCCAGACAATGCCAGCCAGCACGGCCGAGGTCACCTGCAGGCCCGTCGCGTTCTGATAGGGCGCAAGCTTGCGGGTCTCCTCGATGGAGAGCTGCGAGCCATACCAGTAGGCATTCTTCGCATGGCCGTAGAGCAGCACGCCCAGTTCGTCGATTCCGTCGACGATATCCTTCTCGTCGAGGATGACATGCTCCTTCTGCGCCTGCCACTGCCGGCCGGCCATCTCGTGAAGCGACAGTACCGCATCGTTGCAGGGGTGATAGGCATAATGGCAGGTCGGCCGGTAGACCACCTTTCCGCCCTCCAGCAGAGTGAAGTAGTCGGCGATCGAGATGGCCTCGTTGTGGGTGACGAGGAAGCCGTGCTGCGCCTTCGCGGTTGGCGTCCAGGTGCGCACGCGCGTGCCGGCGCCGGGACGCAGCAGGTAGATCGCCGCATCGCAGCCGAAGTCATGCCGGCGCCCGTCGAACGGCAGCTCCTTCTCGTGCGTGCCCCAGCCGAGTTCGGCGGGCTGCAGGCCCTCCGAGATGAAGCCCTCGACCGACCAGGTGTTGACGAACACCTCGCGCGGCTTCGGCGTGCGGGCGCGCTGGGTGTCGCGTTCGGCGATGTGGATGCCCTTGACGCCGAGCCCCTGTGCCAGGCGCGCCCAGCCCTCACGGGTGGACGGGGGTTCCGTGCCTGCGCCGAGCTCGCCGGCGAGATTGATCAGCGCCTGCTTGACGAACCACGACACCATGCCCGGATTCGCGCCGCAGCAGGAGATCGCCGTGGCGCCGGTGCGCCGGCGCTTCAGCTCGAGAACCGACTCGCGCAGGGCATAATTGGAACGCTGGGAGACCGTCAGGCTCGAATCCGTGTAGTAGCCGAGCCAGGGTTCCACCACCGTGTCGATGTAGAGACAGCCGAGATCGAGGCAGAGCTCCATAATCGCCACCGACGACACGTCGACGGACAGGTTGACGCAGAAGCCCTTGCGGCCGCCGGCGGTGAGCAGCGGCGTCAGGACGTCCCGGTAGTTGTCACGGGTGATCGCTTCCTGGAGGAAGCGCACGCCATTCTCCTCGGCGATGTGCCGGTGCGCGTCGCTCGGATCAATGATGACGAAATCGGTCTTGTCGAAGGCGATGTGGCGCAGGATCAGCGGCAAGGTTCCGGTGCCGATCGAGCCGAACCCGATCATCACGATCGGGCCGTCGAAGGTGGCATGGATCTTCCAGTCGGCCATCGTGGGACTTTCTCCTCTGGTCTGGTCGGCTGAGGTCCGGCAGCGTGCGGCGTTGTCACCGTCCGCGTCCCTCATCCACCGCTGCGCGGCAACCCCTCCCGTCAAGCCGAGATGGTAGCCTGCAGGCAACCGCAGCATGCTGGGCGCCGGCCCGTCGCAGGACGGGCCGGCGGATCGGTCAGAACCTGTAGCCGGGGACGGCCACGCGGTCCATATCGACAAGGGCGGCCCCCGGAACTGCCGTCTGCGGCGCACCGGTTCCGCGCACCAGGCCGTTCGCGCCTGAGAGCGCTCCCGGCTCAAGCTCCAGGCCTAGAAAGCGCTGCGGATCGACCGGTCCGGGCAAAGCCAGTCCGGCCACCACGTCGCGGCCGAAGCCGAAGCGGCCGTAATAGGGAGCATCCCCGACGAGGATGACGGCCTTGTGGCCGGCCATTTCGGCGCGCTTCAGCGCCGTCCTCACAAGACGGCCACCGATACCCTGGCCCTGCCAGTCGCAGCGCACGGCGACGGGGCCGAGCAGCAGCGCCGGCACGCCGCCGGCGTCCACCTCCCACAGCCTGACCGTGCCGATCAGACCGGCGGACGACACGGCCACCAGCGCCAGCCCGTCGGCCGGCTTCCGCCCCTCGCGCAGCCGCTCGGCCGTCTTCATGCGGCGGCGCGGCCCGAAGGCCTCGTCCAGCAGCGACTCGATACCCGGCGCATCGACCGGGGATTCGGAGAGGATCGCAATCATAGATGCCTCCTCAGATCACGTAAGCCGCAAGCGGGGCGAAGCCGTTGAAGCCGACCGACGCGTAGGTCGTCGTGTAGGCTCCTGCTGCTTCGATCAGGATCTCGTCGCCGATCTCCAGACTGACGGGCAGTTCGTAGGGCTCGCGCTCGTAGAGCACATCGGCAGAATCGCAGGTCGGACCGGCCAGAACGCACGGCGCCACGCGGTCTCCGTCGCGCGGCGTGCGGATCGGATAGCGGATCGCCTCGTCCATGGTCTCGGCGAGACCGCCGAACTTGCCGATGTCGAGATAGACCCAGCGCACCGGATCGTCGGCCGACTTGCGCGAGATCAGCACCACCTCGGCCTTGATCGCGCCAGCACCGCCGACCATGCCGCGGCCCGGCTCGATGATCGTCTCGGGGATGCGATTGCCGAAGTGGCGGCGCAAGGCCCCGAAGATCGCCTCGCCGTAGGCGCCGACCTCCGGCACGTCGTTCAGGTAGCGGGTCGGGAAACCGCCTCCGAGATTGACCATGCGCAGCTGGATGCCCCGCTCGGCAAGCGCGCGGAACACCCCGGCCGCCATTGCCAATGCCCGGTCCCAGGCCTCGGTGTCACGCTGCTGGGAGCCGACGTGGAACGACACGCCCCAAGCGGCGAGCCCAAGACGATGGGCGCGCTCCAGCACCTCAATCGCCATCTCCGGGGAGCACCCGAACTTGCGGCTGAGCGGCCACTCGGCGCCGACGCCGTCGGTCAGGATGCGGCAGAACACCCGGGTGCCGGGAGCGGCGCGGGCAACCTTCTCGACTTCCTCGATGCAGTCGACAGCGAACAGGTCGACACCGAGCGCATGAGCGCGGGCGATGTCGCGCTCCTTCTTGATGGTATTGCCGAAGGAAATGCGGTCGGCAGTTCCGCCGGCGGCGATGACCTGCTCGATCTCCGTCACCGAGGCGGTGTCGAAGGACGAGCCGAGCGAGGCCAGCAGCCGCAGGATCTCCGGCGCCGGGTTGGCCTTGACGGCATAGTAGATGCGCGTGTCCGGCAGCGCGCGCGCGAACGCAAGATAGTTCTCGCGGACAACGTCCAGGTCGACGACAAGGCACGGCCCCTCGGGGCGTCGCTCGGCGATGAAGGCGCGGATTCGGTCGGTGGCCATCTGGCTTCTCCCGGTCCCAAAGGTTGAACCTCGCGGTGCCGATGCGTCGGATCTCCGCGCTGTGGAGACGCGAAGGCCGTCAGCGTCGACGCCGACCCGATGCTCCGGATGCGCGAACGCAGCCTTCAGGCTGTTTCCACGTCCGGAACCTGGTTGCCTTTGATTGGATCGGGAGCCCCGGTCCGCACGTCGGGCAAGGATGGTGTGCCTCTTCAGTAACCCCGGCCTTTGGAGGAGCCGGCAGAGACCAAAAAAGCCCGCACCGTCGTTGCTTTAAGCCGCCACCCTGTTAAGTCCGGGGTTGCCCGGCGACCACAGGCACGTGCGAATGTTGGGCGAAACGTGAGTTAGGCGCTTCGCGCTTCACAATCAAGCGGTTTTCACGCCGCCGCGGAATTTTTCCGCGGTCCGTTGGCGGTGGTCGCCAGTGCGACGCCCGACAGGATCGCCGCCATGCCGATCCCGTGGAACCACTGGAAGCGCTCGCCGAGCAACCCGACGGCCATCAGCGCACCGAACAGCGGCATGAGATGGAAGAACGGCCCCGCCCGGTTTGCGCCGATCAATTCGACACCGCGGTTGAAGAAGGCGTAGGCGACGAGCGAGGGAAAGATTGCCACATAGAGGCAGGCGGCGACCGTCAGCCAGTCGAGCTTCAGCAAGTAGCCGGTTGACATCTCCCATACGAGGAACGGCACCAGCATCGCGTCGCCGATCAGGAACGTCGCGGCCAGAAAGCTGATCCAGTGGATCGGCGGCCGCCGCCTCAGCAGCGCCGAATACACCGCATAGAGGACGACCGCGACGAGGATCAGGATGTCTCCGGCATTGAAGCGAATTGCCGCCAGCCGCTCGATGTCGCCCTGCGAGACGATCGCGACGACACCGCACAGCGAAATCACGATGCCGGCCGCCTGGCGGGCGGACAGGCGTTCCGCGAACAGCACGAAGGTGACGAGCGCGATGACCAGCGGCTGTGCGGACTGAAGCAGGACGCCGGTGAGCGCACCGGTATACTGCAAGCCGAAATAGACGAGCGTGTTGTACGAGGCGATCCCGGTGAAGGACAGCACCAGCATGATCGGCCAATGCCGCACGATTGCGCGCCAGTCGCGCTTCAGGTGCGGCCAGGCAAAGGGCAGCAGCACCAGGAAGGCGCCGCCCCAGCGCACGCTGGCGAGGGCGATCGGCGGAACGTGGCCCGCGACCAGACGGCCGAGCACGATGTTGCCCGCCCACAGGAAGGTCGTGACGACCAGCAGGAGATATGCCTGGCCATAAAGCCAGCGGCTGGCGACGGCAATCTGTTGGAGCATCTGGCACGCGCGGGGTTGGTCCGATCTCCGCTAGCGGCTATGGATCGCGCTGTAAAGCCTGGAGACGGCTGCACGGCCTGGAGACAGAGGTCGCGCTGTGTCGTGCATGCCGCTATAGTCGCGCGCTTTTTTCGGGACGCCGGCCGTTGCCGGCATAGGGACCCCACTGGGGACAGGGACACATGGCAAACGTGGTCGTCGTCGGCTCGCAGTGGGGCGACGAAGGGAAGGGAAAGGTCGTTGACTGGCTGTCGGAACGTGCCGATGTCGTGGTCAGGTTTCAGGGCGGGCACAATGCCGGGCACACGCTGGTCGTGGACGGCAAGACCTACAAGCTCAGTCTGCTGCCGTCTGGTATCGTGCGGCCGGGAAAACTGTCGGTGATCGGCAACGGTGTCGTCATCGACCCCTGGGCGCTGTCGGACGAGATCGCCAGGCTGACCGCGGCCGGCGTCACGATCTCGGCGGAAAATCTGCGTATCGCCGACAACGCCACCCTGATCCTGCCGCTGCATCGCGAGCTCGACGCATTCCGCGAGGAAGCCGCGGGCGCGGCACAGATCGGAACGACCAAGCGCGGCATAGGCCCGGCCTACGAGGACAAGGTCGGCCGTCGTGCAATACGGGTCTGTGATCTGGCCGAGCCGAAATCCCTTGCCGCAAAGATCGAACGGCTGCTCGTCCATCACAATGCGCTCAGGCGCGGCCTTGACCGGCCGGAGATCGACGGCGACGAGCTCGAGCGTCAGCTCGTCGGGATCGCCCCGTCGATCCTGCCCTATGCGTGCTCGGTGTGGAGCCTGCTCGACCAGCAGAAGCGGCGCGGCAAGCGCATCCTCTTCGAAGGCGCGCAAGGCACGCTGCTGGACGTCGATCACGGCACCTACCCTTACGTTACCTCGTCCAACACCGTTGCCGCGCAGGCAGCCACCGGGTCCGGTACGGGACCGGGTGCGCTGGGTTACGTGCTCGGCATCACCAAGGCGTACACGACAAGGGTGGGCGGCGGGCCGTTTCCCACGGAGCAGGTGAACGAGATCGGCAACACCCTCGGCGAACGCGGCCGCGAGTTCGGCACGGTCACCGGGCGCAAGCGCCGTTGCGGCTGGTTCGACGCAGTGCTGGTCCGCCAGGCCATCCGCACCGGCGGCATCCACGGCATCGCGCTGACCAAGCTCGACGTATTGGACGGCTTCGGGGAATTGCGCATCTGTGTCGAGTATCGCCTCGGCAACGCGAGACTCGACCATCTGCCCGCCTCGCGCGATGCGCAGGCCGCGGTGACGCCGGTCTACGAAACCTTCGAGGGATGGTCGCAGAGCACCGAGGGCGCCCGTTCGTGGGCCGACCTGCCGGCGCAGGCGGTGAAGTATGTCCGCAGGATCGAGGAACTGATCGGCGCGCCGGTGGCGTTGTTGTCGACGAGCCCGCGCCGCGAGGACACGATCCTTGTTCACGACCCTTTTCAGGACTAAGAGCCTGTAGGTGGGCTTCAGGAGGCTCGTAGCCGGATCATGGCAGATTTCGTCAGTGTTCTCCGCCGCGCGGTGGAGAACCTCAAGGACAACAACGAGGCAGCGCGTCATGCTCTTTACGGCAAGGCGCGAACCGCGCTGCTCGGCCAGCTGAAGGCGCTCGATCCCCCGCTCGGCGAGGAGGAACTGCAGCGCCAGACGGCAGCGCTGGATGCGGCGATCGCCGAGGTCGAGGCCGAGTTCGCGCAGGCCGCGGCGGGCCTGGACACGGACCTGGAGGCCGGGTATCCGGCGAACGAACCGGTCGCGCCGCCATCGATGCCGCAGAATCAGGTACCGCCGCCGCAGCCGGCCAAGCAGCGTCCGGTGCAGGAGCCGCGTCGCCCCAGCGAGGATTTGCGGTCGGCGGTCGCGGCGGCCGAGCGTCTGGGGCAGGCATCCGCGGATGCTGCCAGGCAGGCGCGCACGGCCCTGGACCAAGCCGCGCCAACCGGCGATGCGCTGGGCGCGTCCAGCGTCGACAACGGTTATCGCACGCAAGAACCGGCCGCGCCGCGCCGCCCGGATCAACGCCCGCGCGAGACCGGTGAGCGCCGTACCGCCGCGATCTATGACGACGGCGATTCGGGTGGCGGTGCGGGACGCTACATTGCCTGGATCGTGCTGGCCCTGGTGATCGTCGGCATCGCCGGCGTCATCTACTGGCAGCGTGACACGCTGGCGTCGATGGTGGCGACGCTGACCGGCGGGTCTCAGAGCGACGAGGAGCAGAAGATCGTCGATCGCGTGCCCGGCAACGAAGCGCCGGCATCCGCGCAGCCGCAACCGCCTGCCGTTCAACCACCGGCGACGACCCAGCCGCAGATCCCGCCGGCCGCCGAGAGCGAGGGCGAGCGGGTCGCCCAGGCGCTGCTGATCGAGGAAGGGTCCGGCACGGGCGCCCCGATCACTGCGGGCGGCCTGGTAGACTGGAGACTGGCGGACGATACCGACGCGACGGGCGCGGTGTCGAAGGTCATCGAGGGCCAGGTACGCATCCCCGACAAGGATCTGCAACTGACCCTGACGATTCGCCGCAACCTAGACCAGGCGCTTCCGGCGAGCCATCTGGTCGAGCTCGTCTTCACGCGGGGGCCGAACTTTCGCGATGGCGGCATCGCCTCCGTGCCGGGCTTGCTGATGAAGGCCACACCACGCTCCTCCGGTCAACCGCTGGTCGGCGCCGTGGTCCCGGTGATGGAAGGATACTTCCTCGTCGGCCTGTCGGAATCCGAGCTCGACCGCGAACGCAACATCGCCGAGATGCGCACGCGCGGTTTCATCGACATTCCGATCAACTATTCCAACGGCGGCCGCGCGGTGCTGTCGCTGGCCAAGGGCGAGACGGGAACGAAGGTGTTCCAGGACGCCTTCGCGGCCTGGGGCGAATCACCGCCGGCGGCACCTCTGCCGTCGGAATGAATCGGGCGGCCGGCAGCCCGCGACGGACGCTTGCATTATCGTGCGGCGTCCGCCATCCTCGGCCTCGTTCCGAGGGGTGCTCTGCAGGGAGCTGAGATGGCGCGACCGGCCAGGTCGGGCCGAACCCTTCGAACCTGATCCGGGTCATGCCGGCGAAGGGACTGGAACCGAGCTTCCCCCGAGCCAAACGTCTCCCGGATCTCCTGAACGCGCCGCGACGGAGATCCATCATGCTTGCCTGCTGTCTCGCCCGACCATCGCATACAGTCCCGGCCCGAAGACAGGATTGAGGCCCCGGTGCCCGACGCCCCATCAGCCAGGGCCGGTTGGCGCGTCGCCCATAGGCTGCTGCGTTCCGGTCTCGTCTGCGCCGTGATCCTCGCGGCCTGGCAGGGTGCGGTGGTCGTACTGGACCTGCCTCCGTTCATCCTGCCCAGCCCCAGGCGGGTCGCTGCTGCATTCCTCGCCCACAGCGATTTTCTGATGCGCAACGCGGCGATCACGGCGCTGGAGATCGTGCTCGGCCTGATGACCGGCACCGGGCTCGGTGTCGTCACCGCCCTCGCCGCTTCCGGCATCCCTGCGGCCGGGCGCGTCGTCCTGCCCGTGATGGTGGCAAGCCAGGCGCTGCCCGTCTTCGCGATCGCACCGCTGCTCGTCATCTGGCTCGGCTACGGAATCGCCTCGAAGGTGGTCATGGCGACGCTGATCATCTACTTCCCGATCGCCTCGGCCTTCCTCGACGGGCTGCGTCGCACCGATCCCGGGCTTCTCGACCTCGCCGTCATCTCGGATGCGGGGCGGCTGCGCACGCTTGCGCTGATCCGCATTCCGGCCGCGCTTCCAGGGCTCGCCTCGGGCCTGAGGGTCGCCGCCGCCGTCGCGCCGATCGGCGCCGTGGTCGGCGAATGGGTCGGTGCCTCGGCCGGACTCGGCTTCGTCATGCTGCAGTCGAATGCCCGCATGCAAACCGACATGGTCTTCGCCGCGCTTCTGATGCTTGGCGCCACGGCAGTGCTGATCCGAACCGCGGTCGAGGCCGCGACCCGCCGCCTCGTCCACTGGATCGACGAGACATCGCCGTGAGGCTGCATTGCCTTGTGGCTCTGTGCGCCGACCGTTCAACGAAACCGGGAGATTCTCCATGGCAACACACACACCCAGCCGCCCCACTGCATGGCCGGCACGTCTTGTGGCCGGTCTGTTCCTCGGCCTTGGCGCGAGCTTCGCCGGCGGTGGCCAGGCCGGAGCGGCGGACCGGCTGACCGTCCTCCTCGACTGGTTCGTCAATCCCGACCATGCTCCGCTGATCATTGCCGAGGCGAAGGGGTTTTTCGCCGACCGCGGCCTCGCCGTCGAGCTGGTGCCACCCGCCGATCCGAGTGCTCCGCCCCGGCTCGTCGCTGCCGGCCAGGCGGACGTCGCCATCTCCTATCAGCCCAATCTCCACCTGCAGGTGCATGAAGGGCTGCCGCTGGTGCGATTCGGCACGCTCGTGGAGACTCCGCTGAATACGCTGGTGGTGCTCGAGGACGGGCCGATAGGGGACCTTGCCGATCTCAAGGGTCGGACCATCGGCTTTTCGGTGGGCGGCTTCGAGGACGCGCTGCTCGGCCAGATGCTGGAGAGCGCGGGCCTGGAGCTCGCCGACGTTAAGCTGGTGAACGTCAATTTCTCGCTGTCGCCGTCGCTGTTCTCGGGCCAGGTCGACGCGGTTATCGGCGCCTTCCGCAATTTCGAGTTGAACCAGATGGACATCGAGGGGCGCCCCGGCCGGGCTTTCTTTCCGGAGGAGCACGGGGTTCCGGTCTATGACGAGTTGATCTTCGAGGCCCACCGCGACACCATCGGCGACGATCGCCTTGTCCGATTTCTCGAGGCCGTGGAAGCAGCGACGATCTGGCTGACCAACCATCCGCAGGAGGGGTGGGAGCTGTTCGTGGCCCGGCATCCGGAACTCGACGATGACCTGAACCGACGCGCCTGGTTCGACACCCTCCCCCGCTTCGCCAAGCGCCCCGCCGCGCTCGACCGCAGGCGCTACGAACGCTTCGCCCAGTTCATGAAGTCGCGCGGCCTGATCGACGAGATCGTCCCGACGGAGACCTATGCGGTGGAGCTGCGATAGCAGTTGCGGCGACCGGGTGCGGTGTGCGGCTCACCGGAGACGCCGGCCGGAGCGTTGGAGTCAAGCTGGAAGCGGAAGGTCGGCGCGGCCTGCCCGGTCGCGCCGAGCGCGAGCCACACGCCCATCCCAGCAAGTACAACGGCTGGAAACAGGCGCCCCATCAGCAATCCTCCGCGACGCGAGCGACAACCGCCTTGCCGCTGATCCCGGCCCGTCGTACAGCGCCATCATCCGATGATGCGGTACGCTTGCGCCGTCTCACCGACAACGCGAATGATGCCGCGCGTGGATGGTGGCATGCCATGGCAGGCGCCACTTCCCTCGCAGGCCTGCGCATGCAAGGTTGCCGTGCCTCCTTCAACAGACCAATACCAAGGAGCAAATGCCCGTGATCGACCTCTACACCTGGTCCACGCCGAACGGCCGCAAGGTCTCGATTGCGCTGGAGGAACTGGGACTGCCCTATACTGTCCACGAGATCGACATCACGAAGGACGAACAGTTCGCCCCAGAGTTCCTGAAAATCAGCCCGAACAACAAGATCCCGGCGATCGTCGATCGCGACACCGGCATGTCGCTGATGGAGTCGGGTGCCATCCTGCTCTATCTGGCGAAAAAGACCGGCCGGCTTATGCCGGCCGACGATGCCCGATACTGGCAGGCGGTCGAATGGCTGATGTGGCAGATGGGCGGTTTCGGCCCGATGCTCGGCCAGGCGCATCACTTCCTGCATTTCAACAGGGGCAAGGCGCCCTATGCCGAAGAGCGCTACGGCAAGGAGGCCCAGCGCCTCTACGGCGTCCTCGACAGGCGACTCGCGGATCGCGACTACCTCGCCGGCGAGTATTCGATTGCCGATATCGCGACCTGGCCGTGGGCGTCGCGCTTCGAATGGCAGGGCATCGATCTGACCCGGTTCCCCAATGTGCGGGCCTGGTACGAGCGCATCGCGAGCCGCCCCGCCGTGCAGAAGGGTTACGACGTGCCGGCACGCGGCAATCGCATCCCCATGCCCTGATCGCGGCCGGCCGCGCGATCCGTCTCATCCGAATCGCCGCCGCAGCTCCGCGACCTGATCCGGTGTCAGTGTGCGGATCGCCTGCCCGCGCAGCAGGAGAAACAGCCGGGCCGTCTCCTCCAGTTCCTCGGTCGCATGGGTTGCTGCCTCAAGGCTGGTGCCGGCGACGACCGGCCCGTGATTGGCCAGCAGCACTGCATGGTGCCTGGAGGCCAACGCCGAAACGGCGCCCGCCAGCGCCGGGTCGCCTGGCGGATAGTAGGGTACCAGCGGCAGCGTGCCGACCCGCATGACGTAATAGGCGGTGATTGGCGGCAGGACATCTGCCGGATCGATATCGGCGAGCACGCTGACGGCGACCGAATGTGTCGAGTGCAGATGCACGACCGCCCGCGCATCGCACCGCTGCCGATACATCTCCACGTGCAGGAAGGCCTCCTTGGTGGGCGCGTCACCGCCGACATGCCTGCCCTCCGGATCGAGCTTCGACAGCCGCGCGGGGTCGAGCGCGCCGAGGGAGGCATTGGTAGGCGTCATCAGCCAGGACCCGTCGTCGAGGCGGAGGCTGAGATTGCCGGTCGACCCGAAGGTCAAGCCGCGGTCGAACAGCGACTTGCCGGTCGCCACCAGATTGTCGCGGGCTCTGGCCTCTTCGCTCATTCCCCTCTCCCGTTGCGTCGGCTCAGGTTCCGTGCGGTGCGATGTCGCGAACGGCGATCTGCACCGCCTCGCGGCCGCCCCAGCGGTCGACCCGCAGCGTCCCCGCCACATGTACCGTCCGGTCACGCGCCGACAGCAGTGCATCGCCGAGCGGCGTGCCGACAGCGCGAAAGGCGATGCCCTTGATCCGCCCGCTGCTGTCGGCGAGGCTCAGCCGGACATGCCCCTGAGCGGTCGGCTCGACATAGGCGAGACGGTGGGCGGCAAGCGCGACCACGGGCTGCGGATTGCCAGAGCCGAAGGGCCCCGCCGCCTCCAGCGTCGCGGCCAGTTCCGGCGTGGCGCCGGAGGCCGTCAGCAGGCCATCGACCTTCAGGTCGCTCTCGGCCGCGGCGGCGACCGACGCCGCAAGGCGTGCGTCGAGGAACTCGGACAGGTCGCCGATCCGATCCCGGTGCACCGTCAGTCCCGCGGCCATCGCGTGTCCACCGCCCTTGACCGCGATCCCCTCGGCGACCGCCGCCCTTATCGCCGCGCCGAGATCGACACCGCGGATGGAACGGCCGGAGCCGGTACCGAACCCGTCGGGTCCGAGTGCAATCGCAAAGGCGGGCACTCCGTATTTCTCCTTGAGCCGCGCAGCGACGATGCCGACCACGCCCGGATGCCAGTCGTCTGCGGAATGCGCGACGAGAACCGAGCGCGGGCGGACGGCGAGATCGGCCTCGATGATCGCCTGGGCCTGTTCGAGGATGCGCGCCTCGATCGCCTGACGCTCGCCGTTCAGCCGATCGAGCGTGGCCGCGAGCCGGGCCGCCTCGTTGCTGTCGCTGCACAGGAGCAGCCTGACGCCAAGACCGGCATCGCCGATGCGGCCGCCGGCATTGATGCGAGGTCCGAGCAGGAAGCCGAGATGGTACGTGTCCGGCGGTTCGGTGAGGCGGGCGACATCGGCCAGCGCGGCAAGTCCGATGCAGTCGCGGCGTCGCAGTGCGATGAGCCCCTTGCGGACATAGGCGCGATTGAGCCCGGTCAGCGGTACCACGTCGGCGACGGTGCCGAGCGCGACGAGGTCGAGCCAGCCGAGCAGATCGGGCTGCGGATGACCGGCTGCCCGCAGCAGGCGATTGGTCGCAACCAACAGCAGGAACACAACGCCGACCGCCGCCAGATGTCCCTGCCCGCTCAGATCGTCCTGCCGGTTGGGATTGACGACGGCAACGGCAGGCGGCAGGTCGGCGCCCATCTGGTGGTGATCGACCACCACAACATCGAGACCAAGCCGCCGCGCCCGGCTCAACGCATCGTGGCTGGTTGATCCGCAATCCACCGTGACGAGCAGGCTGGCGCCGGTCCGAGCGAGCGCGGCGATCGCCTCGTCATTCGGCCCGTAACCCTCGACGATGCGATCGGGAATATGGATGACCGGATCGAGGCCGTGGAAGCGCAGGAAACGGGCGAGCAGTGCCGCCGACGTTGCGCCGTCGACATCATAATCACCGAAGATCGCGATGCGCTCGCCCGCACGGATCGCGCGCGCCAGCCGATCGGCAGCAGCCTCCATCCCGGCGAGTCGGGACGGATCGGGCATCAGCGCGCGCAGGCTGGGATCGAGATAGCCGGACGCGTCGGCCGCGGCGACACCCCGTCCAGCCAGGACCCTCGCAAGAAGCTCCGGCAGGTCATGCTGCTGCACCATCGCCAGGGCAGCCTGGTGGCCTGCCCGATCGAGGCGATCCACCCAGCGGCGTCCACAGACCGAGCGTTCGACGCCCAGAAGAGCGCGTTCGGCACGCATGGCCAGCGCCGGCGGATCGGCTGCGGTCAACATCCTACCCATTGCACCCAGGACAAAGCCCGAGTCGCCTGTGCCAGTCCAGCGGCGATGGGCGGGCGGCTTCAGCCGAACTTTTCGAAGGAGCGGTGCTCGGCCTTGATCCAGCGGACCGTCTGCGTCGAGGAGCGCATCACCACCGTCTCGGTGCGGATGGTCTTCTTGCCGAAGCGCACACCGGAGAGAAGGTTGCCGTCGGTGACACCCGTTGCCGCGAACAGGACGTCGCCGCGCGCCATCTCGTCCATCTGATAGATGCGGTCGAAGTCCTCGATACCCATCTTGCGGGCCCGCTTGCGCTTGTCGTCGGTGTCGAGGATCAGCCGGCCCTGCATCTGGCCACCGATGCAGCGCAGCGCGGCGGCCGCAAGGACGCCCTCCGGCGCCCCGCCGATGCCGAGATAGATGTCGATGCCGGTCTCCTCTGGCGTCGTGGTGTGGATGACCCCGGCGATGTCGCCGTCGCCGATCAGGCGGATGCCGGCGCCGACCGAGCGAATGTCCTCGATGATCGAGGCGTGACGTGGCCGATCGAGGACACAGGCCGTGATCTCGCCGACCGGCACGCCCTTGGCCTTGGCCAGCGCCTTGATGTTCTCGGCCGGCAGCGCCTCGAGGCTGACGACCCCCTCAGGATAACCCGGGCCGATGGCGATCTTGTCCATATAGACGTCGGGCGCGTTCAGGAGGCTGCCGCTTTCGGCGATTGCGATCACCGCGAGCGAGTTCGGCAGGTCCTTGGCACAGATGGTGGTTCCCTCGAGCGGATCGAGTGCGATGTCGACCTTCGGCCCCTCGCCGGTGCCGACCTCCTCGCCGATGTAGAGCATCGGCGCTTCGTCGCGCTCGCCTTCACCGATGACGACCGTGCCGCGGATCGCGAGACGGTTGAGCTCGCGCCGCATGGCGTCAACGGCGGCCTGATCGGCAGCCTTCTCGTCGCCGCGGCCCCGCCACCTGGCGGCGTTGACGGCCGCCCGTTCGGTGACGCGCACGATCTCCAGCGTCAGGACGCGGTCGAGAACCATGCTGATCCCCGACTGCTTCTTGCCAACCTTGCCCGTCTTGGCCGCCTTCGGCCCCTTCCTGTCGTCCTTGCGCGCCATCTTCTTCCTCTGGCCTGGTGCCGCTACGGCTTCTCGATACGGATCATCTGCGGACGCCCCTCGATCTGACCGTCCTCCTGGATCGCATCGAGCGCCCGCCTGATCTGGGCTTCGGTGGTCTCGTGGGTGATGAGGATGACCCGCCGCGCCCGCACATCCGATCCGTCGCGGTCATGACCGTCCTTCTGCATGATGCTTTCCAGCGAGATCGACTGCTCGGCCATGCGCCGCGCGATTGCGGCGAAGGCGCCGGGGCGATCGAACACCGACAGGCGAATGTAGTACCCACCTTCATGCGCCCGCATGCGCGCCGCGCGGTATGGCGTCAGCGTCTGCGCCGGTTGACCGAATGTCGCCGGCCGCGGGCCGCCCCTTGCGATGTCGACGATGTCGCCGACGACGGCCGAAGCGGTTGCCGTGCCGCCGGCGCCGGGCCCGACCAGCATGATCTCGCCGACCTCGTCGCCATCAACCGCGACAGCATTGAGAACCCCGTGAATGCCGGCCATCGCGGAGACCAGCGGCACCATTGTCGGCGTCACGCGCTGCTCGATCCCGCTTTCGGTCCGCCGGGCGACACCAAGCAGCTTGATGCGGTAGCCGAGCTCCTCTGCCGCCGACAGATCGGCGGGTGTGATGCTGGAGATGCCCTCGAGATGGATGGACGCGGTATCGATCTCGGTGCCGAAGGCGAGCGCCGCGAGAATGGCCAGCTTGTGAGCCGAATCGTGGCCCTCGATGTCGAATGTCGGATCAGCCTCCGCATAGCCGAGCCGCTGGGCATCGGCGAGGCATTCCTGGAACGACAGTCCCTCCTCCATACGGGTCAGGATGTAGTTGCAGGTACCGTTGAGGATCCCGTAGACGCGCGACACCCGGTTGCCGACGACGGCCTCGCGCAATGTCTTGATGATCGGGATGCCGCCCGCGACAGCGGCCTCGTAGCCGATGGTCGCGCCGCTCGCCTCGGCCAGCCTCGCCAGCGCCACGCCGCGGGTCGCCAGCAGCGCCTTGTTTGCCGTGACGACCGATCTACCGGCGGCCAGGGCCGCCTCGACGGCTGCCGCGGCGGGTCCATCTCCGCCGCCCATCACCTCGACGAAGATGTCGATGTCGGCGTCGCGTGCCATGGCGACCGGGTCGCCGTACCAGGTCACCGTCCCCAGATCGAGCCCGCGGTCGCGCATCCTGTCGCGGGCGCAGACGGCCGTCACCGCGATCGGCCGGCCGGCGCGGGCCGCCAGCATCCCGGCCTTTTCGGACAAGAGCCTGAACACGGCTCCGCCGACCGTCCCCAGGCCGGCGAGCCCCACTCGTAATGCCTGCGACATTGCCCCTCGAACCGGAAGACGTGCGACGGCGGCAATGCCTAGCCGCGGGCCGCACCAAGTGCGACGACGTTGTGCATGGTTTCCTCCGCCGAGGCAAGGAACCGGCGGATGTTGCGAGCGGCCTGGCGAATCCGCTGTTCGTTCTCCACCAGGGCAATGCGCACATAGCCCTCGCCGTCCTCGCCGAAGCCGATACCGGGGGCGACCGCGACCTCCGCCTTCTCGACGAGCAGCTTGGAGAATTCCAGCGAGCCCAGATGCCGGAACTGCTCGGGGATCGGCGCCCAGGCGAACATGGTCGCCTCGGGGGCGGGGATTGGCCAGCCCGCGCGCGCGAAGGCATCCACCATCACATCGCGGCGATGACGATAGACGTCGCGGATCTCGGCGATGACACTGTCAGGCCCGTTGAGGGCAGCGGTGGCCGCGACCTGTATCGGGGTGAAGGCGCCATAATCCAGATAGGACTTCACACGCGCCAGCGCCGCCAGAAGGCGGGCATTGCCGACGGCAAACCCCATCCGCCATCCGGGCATCGAATAGGTCTTCGACATCGAGGTGAACTCGACAGTGAAGTCGATGGCACCCGGTACCTGCAAAACCGATGGCGGCGGCGTGTCGTTGAAGTAGATCTCGGCATAGGCGAGATCGGACAGGATGAAGAGCTCGTGCTTGCGCGCGAAGGCCACGACGTCGCGATAGAAATCGAGACTCGCACAGTAGCCGGTCGGATTGGCCGGATAGTTGAGCACGACGGCGATTGGCTTCGGGACCGAATAGACCATCGCGCGCTCCATCGCGCGAATGAACGCCTCGTCCGGTCGCGCGGGCAACTGGCGGATGACGCCCCCCGAGATGATGAATCCGAACTGGTGGATCGGATAGGTCGGATTGGGGACCAGCACCACATCGCCCGGCGCGGTGATCGCCTGGGCGAAGTTCGCAAATCCCTCCTTGGAACCGATCGCGGCGACGACCTGGCTGTCTGGATCGAGCTTCACGCCGAAGCGGCGATCGTAATAGGCGGCCTGGGCGCGGCGGAGGCCGGGAATGCCCTTCGAGGTGGAATAGCGGTGGGTGCGCGGCCGCGCCACCGTCTCGACCAGCTTGTCGACGATATGCTGAGGCGTCGGCAGGTCGGGATTTCCCATGCCGAGATCGATGATGTCGGCGCCACCGGAGCGAGCCTCGGCCTTGAGCCTGTTGACCTGCTCGAAGACGTAGGTGGGCAGACGCTTGGTCTTGTGGAACTCGCTCATGACGGGCTTTCGGCGGCGGGTGGCGCGGCCGGCTGATCGGTCGTCTCCCCCTGCTCGGCCGGTCTCTGCGGTGGACGCAAGTCCGTGGAGGGCTCCGGGGCAGGTCTGACCGACGTCGCCGGCGCTGGCTTTTCGGCCGTAATCTTCTGATCGGCCTCTTTTACATGCGACGCGCCTGTCGCCTCAAGATCCTTCTCGATCTCTTCGATCTCGCTTTGCGTCCGCATCACCGAGGGACGGTCCGGCGCGTTGTTGATGTTGGGAAACTCCTGATCCGTCGTCGGATGTCGCGACTCCGGCGTCTCGGTCCGCAGCTTCTGGACGGGAGGCGCGAGCCGCTCGAGATCCGGCGCGGTCTCGCAACCGCCCAGCGCGAGAAGGCCGGCCGCCAGCACGCATGCCGCGAGCGGTCGCAATTCGATGTCCGATCTGCCGCGCATGTGGTCCGGATGACTGCAAGCAGGTTCCCCAACGTTCTGGGGGTAGGTGGCCAATATGTCAAAACCGCGACCCGAATTCAGCCTCGATGGACTGTTAAACCGGCGCGCGTATCGCCATGATAGACTTGAACCGAGAGGCGCCATCGGCCCGGCAGGGGAGGATCATGAAGCAGACGCCGGAGGGACCACAGCCGCCATTCGCGATCCGCGATCCCGAGGCGTTCGCGCGCAACATGGCGCGCCTCGCCGAAGAGGGCGGCAAGGCCCTCGCCGCCATCCTCGGCCCGCGCGAGGCAGGCGAGGCGAAGCGGATCTTCGCCGCCGAGTTGGCCCAGGCGATGAAAACACTGTCGCATGTTGCCGAGAAGTGGGTCTCCGATCCGCAGAAGGCGGTGGAGGCACAGACGGCACTGTGGCGAGGCTATCTCGAACTGTGGACCTCGACACTGCAACGGATGGGAGGAGAAGCGGGGGAGCCCGCCGCCACGCCCGACAAGGGCGACAGGCGTTTCGCCGATCCGGCCTGGGAGGAACACCCGGCCTTCAACTTCCTCAAGGAGGCCTATCTGCTGACCACCCGATGGGCGGAGAACCTCGTCCAAAGCACGGAGGATATCGACGAGCATACCCGGCACAAGGCGCTGTTCTACGTCAAGCAGATCGCGAATGCGCTGTCCCCGTCCAACTTCGTGCTGACCAATCCGGAACTGTTGAGGGAGACGCTGGAATCGGACGGCGAGAATCTCGTGCGCGGCATGAAGTTGCTGGCCGAGGACATCAAGCTCGGAAAGGGCGAGCTCAAGATCCGCCAGACCGACCCCACCGGATTCGAGGTCGGCCGCAACCTGGCGATCACGCCCGGCAAGGTCGTCTTCGAGAACGACCTGGTGCAGCTGATCCAGTACGCCCCGACAACGGAACAGGTGTTCAAGCTGCCGTTCCTGATGGTGCCGCCGTGGATCAACAAGTACTACATCCTCGATCTGACGCCGGAAAAATCGCTGTTCCGGTGGATGGTGGACCAGGGACACACGGTGTTCACGATCTCCTGGGTCAATCCCGACGCACGGCTCGCACTGAAATCGTTCGAGGACTACATGCGCGAGGGTGTCCTCGCGGCGATGGATGCCGTCGAGCAGGCCACCGGCGAGCACATCGTCAATGTCGGCGGCTACTGCGTCGGCGGAACACTGCTGGCCGTCACGCTCGCCTGGCTGGCGGCGAAGGGACAGGAGCGGGCCGCCACGGCGACCTTCCTCACGACGCAGGTCGACTTCACCCATGCCGGCGATCTCAAGGTGTTTGTCGACGAGGAGCAGATCCGGCTGGTCGAGGAGGAGATGGCCCGGCAGGGCTATCTCGAGGGCAGCCGGATGGCGACTGCCTTCAACCTCCTGCGCTCGAACGACCTGATCTGGCCCTATGTCGTCAACAACTACCTGCGCGGCCGGGCGCCCTTCCCCTTCGACCTGCTCTACTGGAATGCCGATTCGACCAACATGCCAGCGGCCAACCACTCATTCTATCTGCGCAGCTGCTACCTGGAGAACCGGCTGACCACCGGACGGATGGTGATCGGCGGCGAGACACTCGAGCTGCGCAAGATCAGGATCCCGGTCTACACCCTCGCCACCCGAGAGGATCACATCGCGCCGGCAAAATCAGTCTTTGTCGGATCGAAGCATTTCGGCGGGCCGATCCGCTTTGTCGTGGCCGGGTCAGGTCACATTGCCGGCGTCGTCAACCCGCCCGAGAAGCGGAAATACCAGTACTGGACCGGTCCGAAGCCGTCCGGCGACTTCGATAAGTGGATGGCCAAGGCAAAGGAGCATCCCGGGTCTTGGTGGCCCGACTGGCAGGCATGGATTCGCCGATACAACAAGACGATGGTTCCGGCCCGCCATCCCGGTGACGGCAAGCTGAAACCGATCGAGGACGCGCCGGGTCGCTACGTGAAGATGAAGTGCTGACCGGTCGGGCGCCGCGGGCTGGCGGGATCTCGTCCGGGGGCGTATAGGAAGCGCTGTCCCCGCCCTGCCCGGCATCTGTCATCCGTGTCGATCTCCGTCGCCCTGCTCGTCCTGCTGTCGGCTGTCCTGCATGCCTCCTGGAACGCCATCGTGCGATTCAAGGGCGACCGGCTGGCGGTCGTCACGATGCTTGCCACCTGCGGCGCCCTGATCGCAGCACCCGCGCTGTTCTTCGTCTCGATTCCGCGGGCGGAAGCCTGGCCATGGCTGATCACCTCGATGCTCCTGCACATCGGCTACAATGCCTTCCTGGCAAACGCCTACCAGCACGGCGAACTCGGCAAGGTCTATCCGCTGGCGCGTGGCACGGCTCCATTCCTGACGCTGATCGCGAGCCTCACCTTCATCGGCGAGCCGGTGGGCCTGCCCAAGATCCTCGGCGTCGTCGTGCTGGCGGCCGGCATCGTCGCGCTGTCCTTCGACCGCGGTATCGGCGTGTTGGTGCGAGAGCGCACCGGCGTACTCTATGCGCTGGGGACCAGCGCCTTCATCGGCGGCTACACGATCTCCGACGGGCTCGGCGCACGTGCCAGCGGGGAACCGATAGCCTATACGGTCTGGCTGTTCGTGCTCGACGGCGTGCCGCTGCTGCTCTGGGCGTCGATCACACGCGGGCGCCGGTTCGGCGAGATGATCGCGACGAACTGGCAGCCGGGTCTGCTGGCAGGCGCGCTGTCGCTCGCCGCCTACGGCATCGTCATCTGGGCGATGACCGTCGCGCCGATCGCAGTGGTGGCAGCGCTGCGCGAGACCAGTGTCGTGTTCGCCGTGCTGATCGGCGTCGTCTTTCTCGGCGAACGGTTCAGCCCGGTGCGCATGATCTCGGTTGCGGTTGTGCTGGCCGGGCTCATGCTGATGCGGCTTTAGCCAATCGCAACCGTCCTCGCCATCCCGGACAGCGATCACCCTCCCCGAGGGCCTCAGGGAAACAGCGCAAGCTGCTCCAGCCCCGCCGTCTCCGGCAGGCCCAGCATGAGATTCATGTTCTGGATTGCCTGGCCGCTCGCACCCTTCACCAGGTTGTCGAGCACCGAGATCAGGATGGTGCGGCCGGGCTGCCGGTCGGCGACGACGCCGATCAGACAGTGGTTCGACCCGCGTACATGCCGCGTGGCCGGCGTCCTGCCGAAAGGTAGAACGTGCACGAAGGGCTCGCCGGCGAAACGCTCGGCGAGCCGGGCGTGGATCGCCTGCGCCTCGCCCTTCAGATAGGTCGTGGCCAGGATTCCGCGGTTCTGCGGCAGAAGATGCGGCGTGAAGCTCGCCGTCACCGGCCGGCCCGCGGCCTTGGACAGTTCCTGGTCGATTTCGCCCATGTGCCTGTGGCCGGCCACCGAATAGGCGTGGAAGCCCTCGGAAACTTCGGTGAACAGGTTCGCCTCCTTGGCCGCGCGGCCGGCTCCCGAGACTCCGGACTTGGCGTCGATGATGATCCAGTCCGGATCGGCAAGGCCGGCCTCCAGTACCGGGATCAGCGGAATGATCGCCGCGGCGACATAGCAGCCGGTGTTGGCGACGATGCGGGCGGATTTCACCTTCTCGCGGTAGAACTCCGGCAAGCCGTAGACGACCTCCTTCTGAAGCTCGCGTTCGGCGTGGGCGTGCCCGTACCACTTCTCGTAGGCGGCCGGATCCTCGAGCCGGAAATCGGCGGACAGATCGACGATCTTCAGCCGCTTCGGCAGGCCCGCGATCACCTTCTGGGTGGTCGCGTGCGGCAGCGCGCAGAACACCGCATCGACGCCGTTCCAGTCCACCTCGTCGATCGCCGTGAGCGGCGGCAGATCGAGAATCGCAAGGTGCGGAAAGACGTCCGCCATCGACTGGCCGGCCTTGCGGTCGGCGGTCAGCGCGGCGATCTCCATGTTCGGATGGCGGGAGAGAAGGCGCACCAGCTCCGCCCCCGTATATCCGCTCGCCCCGAGTATCGCGACCCGTGTGGTGGTCATGGCCGTCTCCGTTCAGTTCGCATGCGGACGTCGCCGCACCCGCCCACTTGTTCCATCCGCATCGTCATCCCGGCCGCAGTCGCGCGGAGAGCCCCGATCGGGGTGTCGCCAGCGCGGGAGGCGACCCGATCCGGTACCGGCCGTCGGCCGTCCGGGATGACGAAGCGCCTGGCCCACAGACAAAAAGGGCGCCCGCAGGCGCCCTCGATCCGTCCACGCTGCCTGCCTGAAGGTCAGCGCTTCGAGAACTGGAAGCTGCGGCGCGCCTTGCGCTTGCCATACTTCTTGCGCTCGACGACGCGCGAGTCGCGGGTCAGGAAGCCGCCCTTCTTGAGCACCGACCTGAGCTCCGGCTCGTAATGGGTCAAGGCCTTGGCCAGCCCGTGCCGGACCGCGCCGGCTTGGCCCGACAGGCCGCCGCCGGCAACCGTGCAGACGACATCGAACTGACCCTGCCGGTTGGCGGCGATCAGCGGCTGCTGGATGACCATGCGCAGCACCGGACGCGCGAAATACCGGTCGAACTCCTTGCCGTTGACGGTGATCAGGCCGCGGCCGGGCTTGACCCAGACGCGGGCGACCGCGTCCTTGCGCTTGCCGGTGGCGTAGGCCCGCCCCTGGGCATCGACCTTCTTCTCGTAGACGGGAGCCTCGGGGCTCTGCGTGCCGAGCGCGGCGCCGAGATCACCGAGCGACTGGATGTCCTGCCCACTCATCTTCACTGGCTCCTGGCATTCTTGGCATTGAGGGCGGCCACGTCCAGCTTCACCGGCTGCTGGGCCTCGTGCGGATGGTCAGGGCCGGCATAGACCCGAAGATTGCGGAGCTGCTGGCGGCCGAGCGGCCCGCGCGGCAGCATGCGCTCGACCGCCTTCTCGACGACCCGTTCGGGATGCTTGCCCTCGAGGATGAAGCGCGCCGTACGCTCCTTGATGCCACCGGGATAGCCGGTGTGCCAGTGATAGACCTTGTCGTCGCGCTTGCGGCCGGTGAAGACAACGCGGTCCGCGTTGACGACGATCACATTGTCGCCGCAGTCGACATGCGGGGTGAAGCTCGCCTTGTGCTTGCCCCGCAGACGGGTCGCGATCAGGGCCGCCAGCCGGCCGACCACGAGGCCGTCGGCGTCGATCACCACCCACTGCTTGTCGATCTCGGCCGGCTTCGCCGAAAACGTCTTCATGAGGTCACCTGTCGGATGTGCGCTCATCCGGCAGCCCGGACGCGCATACGAAACGGCGCCCTGCCGGGGCGCCTCGTCGGACGCGGCTTGTACGCTCTCCAGGCCGCCGCGTCAAGCCACCCAGCGCGTTGCGATCCGAAATTTCACGATCAATATCAGGACTCTATGTATGAGGTATTATTTTACCACACTCCTCATCGCCGATCGGGGATCGAGTAGGTGGTGACAACATGGGCCGCCATATCCGTCTCGCCGTCCGAAAACAGACTGACTTCGCCGACCGCCAGGCGACGACCGAGCTTGATGATCCGGCAATCGGCCAGCATGTCGCGCCGTGCAGGCTTGCGCAGGAAATTGATCGACAGATTGGTCGTCACAGCGAGAGCCACCGGGCCGATCTGAGCGAGCAGCGCGATGTACATGGTGTAGTCGGCGAGCGACATCATCGACGGACCGGAAATCGTGCCGCCGGGGCGGATGTGTCGTTCGTGGTAGACCATGCGCGCCCGCGCGCCGAGTGGCCGGACCTCCTCGATGAAGAAGCTCTTGCCGCCATACTGCATCTGAGGGAACTCGACTGCGAGGAAATCGTCTATTTCCTGCGCCGTCATGACCGTCGGCCGCGGCGTGTCCGCAAGCATTCGCCATCTCCGATTGCTTCAGCTCGCCGGCTGCTTTGACATGCGTGGGGCGGTCACGGCAAGATCGGTCCGACCAAGAACCGCCGGCCAATTCATGGTCTCAACCACGTTCCCCACCTGAGCAGTCGCGGCCCGCGGGGAGTCGCCAGCACCCGGATCCCGAAACATGACCTTGATGCTCCGAGCAGTCTGCCTCGCCGCCGTCTTCGCCATCGGCGCCATCTGTGTCCCGCAACCGACGGTCGCCCAGGGACAGGACCTGCCACCGCAGGTGCAACTGACGCCCGGGCTCGTCGAGTCCTTCATCGCCAGCTATCCGCAGCTGCAGGAGCTCGGCAAGCAGCTCGAACAGAGATATGGCCGGGCAGTCGCCGATCCCGAGGATCCGACGAGCGGAATCGCTGCGTTCGCGGCCTACGCGGAGGCCCGCGGCGAGATCGAGCAGATCGTCACCGCACACGGAATCGATTCGCTCGAGGACTGGACGCGGATCGCCTATTCCGTGATGCTCGCCTACTCCTTTGCCGAACGCGGCGACGGTGGTGGCAGCGTCGACAGCGAGATGGCCGAGGCGATGGAGCAGATCCGCGGCGATGACAACATACCCGCCGCGCAGAAGGAGCAGCTCATCGCCATGCTCCAGCAGCAGATGGCGGCAATCAGCCAGCTGCGCCCCCCGGCAGGCAACATCGAGGCTGTAACCCCCTTTCTCGATCAGATCCGCGCCATCGCCGAGACCAATTGAGGCTGGCGGCCGAAAACAGGACAACGACAATGACGCCACTCGGAGCATCCTCGTCACATCCGGCCAGCAACGTGCCGCTGCTGACCGAGCGCCGTGGCGGCATAGCCATCCTGACGCTGAACCGGCCGGCACAGCGCAATGCGCTGTCGGAGGCGCTGATCAGCGCACTGACGGAAGCCATCCGCGACGTCGGCTCCGACGATGCTATCCGCGCCGTGGTGATTGCGGGCTCACCACCCGCCTTCTGCGCGGGGCATGATCTGAAGGAGATGACGGCCCATCGCAGCGACCCGGACGGCGGTCGCGGCTACTACGAGGATCTGTTCACCCGTTGCAGCGCGATGATGAGTTCGATCGTGCGCACGCCGAAACCCTTCATCGCAGCGGTGGAGGGCATAGCCACGGCCGCAGGCTGCCAGCTTGTCGCGACCTGCGACATGGCGATCGCCGGCGCCGATGCGAGGCTCGCCACCAATGGCATCGATCAGGGGCTATTCTGCTCGACGCCGATGGTTGCCCTGACGCGCAACGTCGCGCCAAAGCATGCGATGGAGCTGTTGATGTCGGGCCGCATGATCGGCGCGGAGGAAGCCGCCCGGATCGGTCTCGTCAACCGTGTGGTTTCCGCCGGCGAGGCACTTGCCGCCGCCATTGCCCTCGCCGAAGTCTGCGCGGCCAAGTCGCAGGTCGCGGTGCGAACCGGCAAGGATGCCTTCTACCGCCAGATCGGGCTCGGTCTCGACGAGGCCTATGCGGTCACGACAAAGGCGATGGCCTGCAACATGATGGCCGAGGACGCCGCCGAAGGGATCGGTGCATTCATCGAGAAGCGCAAACCGGTGTGGCGGGACAGGTAGCCGCCGTCCCTGGCCGCGACCAGGTCGCCTGTCGCGCTTGCCCCCCATAGCGGCAAGGGGTACTGGCTACGCGATGCCTGTCGCATCCGTTTCGTGATCCGCCCATGCGCCCTCTCGCCTACGCCGACGACGACATCCGAACCATCTTGCAGGAGGTGCGCACCATTGCCATGGTGGGCGCCAGCCCGAACACCATCAGGCCGAGCTACTTCGTTCTGAAGTATCTGCTCGAGAAGGGGTACCGGGTGATCCCGGTCAATCCTGGCCAGGCCGGCAAGACGATCCTCGGCCAGACCGTGTATGCACGACTGGCCGACATCCCCGGACCGATCGACATGGTCGACATCTTCCGATCGTCCGAAGCGGCGGCCGCAGTGGTTGACGAGGCGCTGGCACTCGATCCGCTGCCCCGCGTCATCTGGATGCAGCTCGGCGTACGCAACGACGAGGCGGCCGCGAAAGCGGAGGCAGCGGGACTGCGGGTGGTGATGGATCGCTGCCCCAAGATCGAGTACGGCCGCCTGTCAGGCGAATTTGCCTGGGCGGGGGTCAACACGCGCACGCTGTCGAGCCAACGGCCGAAGCTCTCCGGAAAGGGCGTCCAGCACCTGTCGATCCTGCGCAACGAATCGGCGAAGCGCGACACATCGATCGACGAATGATTTGACGCTGTGTCGATGCGGATGGAATAACCGTCAGCCGTCCGCCCACCAGAAACCCCCGGGAGGGAATCAGTATGAGCGAAGACCGCGTCCCCGGCTTCAGCACCCTGGCCATTCACGCCGGCGCGCAGCCCGATCCGACGACCGGCGCACGCGCGACGCCGATCTACCAGACGACATCGTTCGTCTTCGACGATGTGGACCACGCTGCCTCGCTGTTCGGGCTGCAGGCGTTCGGCAACATCTATACACGCATCGGCAATCCGACCTGCGCGGTGCTCGAGGAGCGGGTCGCTGCCCTCGAAGGCGGCACCGCTGCGCTGGCGGTCGCCTCCGGCCATGCGGCCCAGGTGCTGGTGTTCCACACCCTGCTGCAGCCGGGCGACGAGTTCATTGCCTCGCGCCAGCTCTATGGCGGCTCGATCAACCAGTTCAACCATTCGTTCAAGAAGTTCGGCTGGAACGTGGTCTGGGCGGATTCCAGTGACATTTCAACTTTCGAGAAGGCCGTCACGCCGAAGACGAAGGCGATCTTCATCGAATCGATCGCCAATCCGGGCGGAATCGTCACCGATATCGAGGCCGTGGCGAAGGTCGCGCGGCGGGCTGGGGTGCCGCTGATCGTCGACAACACGCTGGCGACACCCTATCTGTGCCGGCCCTTCGAGCACGGCGCCGACATCGTGGTGCATTCGCTGACCAAGTTCCTCGGCGGTCACGGCAACTCGATCGGCGGCATCATCGTCGACGGCGGAACGTTCAACTGGTCGCGCGAAGGCCGCTATCCGACGCTCTCCGAGCCATGCGAATCCTATCAGGGCATGGTGCTGCACGAGACCTTCGGCAATTTCGCCTTTGCGATCGCCTGCCGGGTGCTCGGCCTGCGCGACCTCGGTCCGGCGCTTTCGCCCTTCAACGCCTTCCTGATTCTCACCGGCATCGAGACGCTGTCGCTGAGGATGCAGCGGCATTGCGAGAATGCACTGGCGGTGGCCGAGTACCTGTCGGCGCACCCGAAGGTGTCCTGGGTGAGCTATGCGGGGCTACCCGGCGACCGCACCCATGCGCTGGCCGAGAAATACTGCCCAAAGGGGGCCGGAGCGGTGTTCACCTTCGGCGTCAAGGGCGGATACGAGGCCGGCGTCAAGCTGGTCTCTTCGGTCAAGCTGTTCTCGCATCTGGCCAATATCGGCGATACCCGCAGCCTGATCATCCACCCGGCCTCGACCACCCACCGCCAGCTTTCCGATGCACAGAAGACGTCGGCCGGCGCCGGACCGGACGTGGTGCGGCTGTCGATCGGCATCGAGGACAAGGCCGACATCATCGCCGATCTGGACCAGGCGCTGGACCAGATCTGAATATTGCCGAGCGTCACCGCGCACGCCTTCCGGCCGATCCGGGATCGTGCGGGCAACACCGTCGCCCTTGCGTCCCGATCCCGACGTTCGGCTGGAACACTCGTCCCGGCCGCGTCACCGGTTCCTCGTCCGAAATTGCACCGGCACTGAAAACAGGAGCGGACCGTCGGATCCGTGCAACGATGGACCGCTCCGACACATGAGCCGGGATGACGGTGGCACGAGCGCCTCACCGTCGTCGCGGCCGTTCAAGCGTGTACCGGGGCAACCCGTCAGGCGGACAACGGTCGGCGAAGGGCTTCCGCCGGCAGAGTCTGGCGTGCCGCCACCCACACCCGTCGGACATGCACCGTCAGCAGCGCCAGCAGCAGCATGGCGACCGCCTGGTGGGTAAGGGCGACATGGATATGGACGCCGGTCAGAAGCGTTGCAACGCCGAGGCAGACCTGCACGACGGCGACGATGGCAATCCACATTGCCCGCCGCGCCGCCTCGAGCGAACCGGTCCACCGCGCATCGAGCGCGTGCAGGATCGTCGCGACCACGATCAGATAACCTGCCATGCGATGGTCGAACTGCACTGTGGTGATGTTCTCGAACAGGTTGATCCACCACGGTTCCATCATCATCAGGCCGTCGGGGACGAGCTTGCCATCCATCAACGGCCATGACCGGTACGCGAGGCCGGCCCGCAGGCCCGCCACAAGAGCGCCCAGCACGAACTGCACGAATACGAGTGCGAGCAGCAGCAACGCCCCGATCCTCAACCGAACCGGACCCGCAGGTTCGGCAGCCCGCTGCCGCAGACTGTCGGCCAGCCACAGAAGATAGGAGAAGATCACCGCTGCCATCGTCAGATGCGCGGCAAGGCGGTACTGGCTGACGGTCGTGCGCTCGACGAGCCCGCTCGCCACCATGTACCAGCCCAGCGCTCCCTGGAGCCCGCCGAGCACAAGGGCCCCGGCCAGCCAAGGCACCATCGTCCGTTCGATCCGCCCGCTGAGCAGGAACACGAGAAACGGCACGAGAAAGATTACCCCGATCAGCCGTCCGACCAGGCGATGCGCCCATTCCCACCAGAATATCGTCTTGAACTCGTCGAGACTCATGCCCCGGTTGACGCGCTGGTATTGCGGGATCTGGCGATACTTGTCGAAGGCTTCCTGCCAGGCGTCCTCCGACATCGGTGGCAGCACGCCGGTCACCGGCTGCCACTCCGTGATCGACAGGCCGGATTCGGTCAGCCGCGTCGCTCCTCCGACGAGGACGATGGCAAAGATGCTGAACACCACCACCAGCAGCCACGCCCGCACCCAAGGCCGTGCGGCAACCTGTCGCGGGATCGAACCGGTGGCGGTTTCGGCCTGGGTCATGGGCATGCGCCTGTTGGTTTCGGAGAGCCGGGGGCCTAGTTAGAGCCGGCGGATGGCGGCGGCAACCGCCAGATGACGCCGGCGGCGCGCGACACGATGCCGCCGCGAGGGATCGGAGACAGATGGCGGTGAGACGCGGAACTCGGCGGATTGTCGGTGTGCTGGCGATGAGCGTTTTCGTGATCGTCTACATCGCCGTTGCGATGGTGATCGGCGCGACCGTAATGCCCGAGCGACATCCCGCCCTGCAGATCATCTATTTCGCGGTTGCCGGCTTTGCCTGGACCTTACCCTGCATGCCGATCATCCGCTGGATGCAGCGCGCCGATCCCGACTGACAGTCCTCAGGCCGCATCGACCCTGCGGAACCCTCGCCACAGCGCGAAGGGGGCACCGGTCAGGTACAGATCCAGGTATTTCCGGCTCTGGTAGTCGCCGTTCAGCGAAACACGCGGCAGCGCCGACAGATGCGCGCGATGATCCGGAAACACGACTCCGGGGCGGGTTGTGACGGCGGTCGCGAAGCCGAGACGCGCGGCAAGCGCGAATTCCCTCGGGCCGGCCGAGGCCGGATCGCCATAGGGATAGGCGAAGTGTTGCGGACGGATGCCGATCCGCTCGGCGATGCGCCGGCGACTCTCCGCCATCTGATACTCCGCCTCTGCCTCCGGCAGGGCGCCCAGCATGGGATGATCGACGGTATGCGCGCCGATCGTGACGAGCGGATCGGCCGCGAGCTCTGCGAGCTCCTGCCAGGACAGCGCCAGTTCGGCAACCATGGCTCTGACGTCCAACCCATGGCGCGCGGCCAGGCCGCGCGCAACGGCCCGACGCTCGGGCTCGCTGCGCCTCCGCAACCACCAGTAAACGATCTCGTAGACCGCGTACTTCTGGTCGAGATTACCGCAGTCGAGCGGGGCCGAGCCCCTGCCCATCGGTTCGCTCAGCCGGTCCGTGCCGGCAATGACCCGCTCGAGGATCAGCCACCATGGTTCGGCGGTATGATCGGGCAGGCAGGTGGTCACGTAGATGCAGAACGGCGCCTCAAGCCGCCGGAGCACGGGCCAGGCGTAAACAAGGTTGTCGCGATAGCCGTCGTCGAATGTCAGGCAGGCGAAACGCCGGTCGTCGCCCTGCAGCAGCCGTCGTCGTGCCTCATCCAGGGAGACGATGTCGAGCCCTGCTGCCCGGATCGCCAGCACCGTAGCCTCGAGGAATTCCGGCGTTATCGCGAGGATGCGGTTCGGGGCAAAGTCCGCGGGGCTGCCGGGCAGAACGTGGTGCAGGGTGAAGATGACTCCCGATCCAGCCGTGAACGGTGCGAGTGCAAGATGCGCGCGACAGAAATGGAGCGCGTCGAGCCCTGCCTTGAAGATTGCCGTCTTGCGGCGGTTCATTGCCGTCCCCCGCCTCTCTGCCGTCCGGTCTAGACGGCGGCGTGCACGCTCGAGAGAGTGCCAACCAATTGCTAAGCTTTGCTTGATAGCGTGGCGTCTCGTTCATCACTGGGGCCAACGCACGTGAGCATGCCTGAGCCGATCGATATCGCGGGCGACGACAAGAGCATCGAGGCCGCCGCAGGTGACGCCGCCGAAGGCAAGCTGATCGCATCTGTTGCGGCACATTCGAGTTTCGCCGCGGCAGAAGGTGTCTGGCGCGATTTCGAGCAGCGCGCCGTGATGACCGCGTATCACCGCTTCGACTGGCTGGAGGCCTGGCACCGTCACATCGGCGCGCCCAAAGGCATCGAGCCGCTGATTGTCGTTGCCCGCCAGCCATCCGGCGCGCCAGCGCTGATCTGGCCGCTCGGGGTGAAGACCGTCGGCGCGGCACGGGTAGCCTCGTGGCTCGGCGGCAAGCTGGTCAACTATCAGTTCGGCCTCTACGACGGCGCGTTGGCGGGCCGTCTCGACCGGGCGCAGCTGATGCCCGTCATGACCCATCTGCGCGAGCATTCCCGCATCGACGCGTTGTCGCTGCGAAACCAGCCGCACGTCTGGCGGGGCGTTGACAACCCGCTCGTCGATCTCCCCCACCAGCCCTCGCCGAGCTTTGCCTATTCCGTCGCTCTCGGTATGGATTTCGAGACGGTCTACGCCTCGCTGCGCAGCGGCTCGACCCGCAAGAAGCTGCGCCGCAGCGAGCGGCGGCTGGCCGAGGAATTCGGCGGATGCAGCCTGCGGCGGCCGAAGACTGCCGACGAGCTCGATCGTGTGCTCGACACGTTCTTCCTGCAGAAGTCCGAGCGGATGCGGGAGCGGCACATCACCAACGTCTTCGCCGAACCGGGCGTGATGAGTCTGTTCCACGAGCTCGGCCAGCGCAGCATCGGCTCGCAGACGCCGCTGCTTGACCTGTTCTGGCTCGATGCCGGCGGCCGCGTAGCCGCAACCTGGGCGGGAACCTCGGACGGTTCCCGGATGTCCGGCATCATCAATTCGTTCGATCTCGGCGTGTTCGCGCCCTTCCAGCCCGGCGAGATATTGCTGCGCAATCTGATCGAACATCTCTGCCGCAGCGGCGTCCGCGAGTTCGATCTGGGCATCGGCGAGGCGCAGTACAAGCGGTCCTGGTGTCCTCGCACCGATCCGCTGTTCGATTCCTTCCTGCCGCTGTCGGCCCTGGGCTGGATGCACACCACCGCAGCGATGACAGGCTTCAAGCTCAAGCGTGCGGCGAAACAATCGCAGTTCCTGCGCGCACTGGCGGAGAAATTCCGCTAGAAGCGAGGCGGATCGGCGCCGAGGTGGGAGGCGCGCCGGTCAGGCTGCCGACTGCCGGGTTCCGTCGCCCTGAATATCATCCACCGAGAGGATCTCGACCTGCCGGACGCCAGCGTCCTCGAGCCGGTCGCAGGCCCGCTGCGCGGCCGGATCGTCCGGGGCCCCCGCGACCAGCAGCACTGCGCGCTCGGCGCGCCGCGCCAGAAGCCTCGCTTCGCCGCGCCGGTCGACGGACGGCGCCACCATGATGAGAACGTCATATGTCTGCTGCAGTGCGTCGAGGACTGATGCCATACGGTCAGAGGCGATGAGCAACAGCGGATCGGCCGTGGCGGCGCCGGCCGGCACCACATGCACGCGAGATGTCACGTCGCGGCGAATGACCGTCTCGAAGTCCGCCCTCCCGGCCAATACCTCGCCCAGCCCGGGCCCTGCATCCTTGCCGTCGCCGGCGCGATCTCCGCTTCCGCTCGCCGGTGCGAATTCCGTATCGACGACGACGACCCGAAAGCCCAAGTCGGAGACGGCGCGCGCAAGGTCGAGCGCCATCGCCTCTGCCCCGGCGGCTCGCCGGATGGTCGTGAGAAGCACTGTACGAGTCCCCTCCCCATCGGACCAGCCGTCCGCGCCACCGCCGATGAGGGCATCGCGCAGTGCGATGATCCGCGGGTCGATGGGGAGCGACTGATAGCGATCCGGTTCAACCTCCATGCGGGGGAGCGGTCCCGACGGATGCGGCACCTGAATGGCGGCGCTGCGGCCGTCGCCCAGCGCCGGGACCGGGACGACGGCTCCCTGCCCCGCGGCGCGGGCCAGCTCCAGCGTGATGACCACGCCGCAGCTCAGCACCAGCGAACCGAGGAACACCGCGATCAGCGTCGCCATGGTCTTGGGGAAGTAGGGTCTTGCCGCCGGCACGGCACGGGAGATGATGCGGGCATCGGCGGGCAGCGCCATGATGTCCTCCCGGGCGCTCGCCTCACGGAAGCGCGCCAGCATGGATTCCAGCAGGTCGCGCTGAGACTTGGCCTCGCGTTCGAGCGCGCGAAGCTGGACCTCGTTCTCGTTCGCCTCGGCGGCGCTGTCCTTCAGCGCCTCCAGCGTAGCAAGCAGCGCCTGCTCGCGCTCGGCGGCGATGCCGGCATCGTTTTCGGCAGCGCGGACGAAGCGGGCGGCCTCCTCCCTGATCTGTCGGCGCAGGTCGCCGAGTTGCGCATTCAGCTCCTTCATGCGCGGGTGCAGGGGTCCAAGCGTCGAGGACAATTCGGCAATCTGCGCGGTGAGCGTGACCTGCTGCGTCACCAGGTTCTGGATCAGGGCCGAGTTGAGCACCTCGGAGGCCTCAATGGGCCGACCGGACTCGATCATCTCGCGGATCATCCGCGCCCGCGCCTGCGCCTCCGACTTCTGCGCACGCGCCAGGGCGAGCTGCGAGGTAAGCTCGCTCAGCTCCTGCTGGCTCAGGGTCTGCGGCTCCGCCGACCCGCGCAGGGTCGAGAACAGGCCGTGCTGCGACCGGAACTCCTCGACCTTGCGCTCGGCCTCGTCGACCTTCGTCGTCAGCTGCGCGATCTGGCTGCTGAGCCAGTCGCCGGCATCTCGGGTAATCTCCTGCTTGGCGGCCCGCTGCATCGCGATGTAGCCGTCGGCGACGGCATTGGCGACCCGGGCGGCGACTTCCGGGTCGCTCGAGGAGAACTCGATGGCGATCACGCGGGAGTTGTCGACCTGATAGACGGTCAGCCGGTCGTAATACCGGTCGAGGATGCGCTGATCCTGGCTGAGATGGGTGGTGTCGCGGACTATGCCGAGCAAGGATAGCAGCGGCGACAGAAGTCGCCCGCCCGACGGGTTGAACTCGGGCGAGCGATCGAGCCCTTCCTTGCGGATCACCTCGCGGCTGAGATCGGCCGACAGGATCAGCTGAACCTGGCTCTTCACGGCCTCCTGATCAAGCAGCGCCCGCTCCTCGACTGTGGTCGACGGACGCGTGAATGCGCTTTCGCGATTCTCCACGATCACACGCGCGGTCGACCGGTAGAGCGGGGTCACGCTGGACAGCCACAGGACCGCCAGTCCGGTAAGGACCACCACCGGAACGGCAATCCACATGCGACGACGCCACAGGGCACCAAGAAGCGCCGGGACGGACACGCTCGCGGGTTCGTTGGGCCCCGAGAAGCCCGCCTTGGCGTAGGTGTGCTGGATAGCCATGTCGACTCACGAGCCTCGGCCCTTGGCCTTCGCCTTCATGAATCGTCCGTCAGGGTAACCAATGGGTTAATGCAACCTGCGCGGCCAGACCGCGGGTTCGCTCGATCAGGCTTTGTTAACCTTGTCTGCTTACCACTCGTGAACCAAGTCAACATCCTGTGCGGCGTCCGAAATGGGTCGGCTGTTCACCTGCCTTCTTCTCTGCAGCCTCGCAGTGCTGTCCGCCTGCGCGGGCCCGCCCAAGGTCGACCAGCGTTTCGTTCAGGCCCTGACGGCTCCCTACCTGCTCGACAGTGGCGACAGGCTGCGCATCGTCGTCTTCAATCAGCCGTCCCTGTCGAACACGTATACCGTCGATGCCTCGGGTTTCATCTCCGTGCCGCTGATCGGCGATGTCCAGGCGCGCGGCAAGACCACCGGCGAACTGGAGACAACCATTGCCGCGCGCCTGCGTGCCGGCTACCTGCGCGAACCATCCCTGACGGTCCAGGTCGATACCTATCGCCCGTTCTTCATCATGGGCGAGGTCCGGGCGCCGGGCCAGTATCCCTATGTCGCCGGGCTGACCGCGCGCACGGCGGTGGCGATCGGCGGAGGGTTCACGCCGCGCGCCGTGCAGGACGTGGTGGTCATATCGCGCCAGATCGACGGGACCATCGTCGAGGCGCGGGTGCCGGCCGACCATCCGGTCCGCCCTGGCGACACGATCTACGTGCTCGAGCGCTGGTTCTGACCGTCCGCCATGATTCGCCGCCCCCTGCGCATCGTCCATTGCATGCGGGCGCCGGTGGGCGGACTGTTCCGACATGTCTGCGACCTGGCCGAAGCGCAGGCGCAACGCGGCCATAGCGTCGGCATCATCGCCGACGCCGCGACGGGCGGAGATGCCGCCGCGATCAGGTTCCAGACCCTCGCCCGGCACTGCGAGCTCGGCATCTCGCGCTTCGCAATGTCGCGGCTGCCTGGACCGGGCGATCTTGTCGTCGCTGCCAGGATCGTACGTCTGGCCCGCCAGGTGAAGCCGGATGTCCTGCACGGTCACGGCGCCAAGGGCGGCGCCTATGCGCGCATTGCCGGCACCTGGCTGCGACAGGGCGGGCTGCCAGTGCGTGCCTACACGCCGCATGGCGGCAGTCTGCACTACCGAAGGACCTCTCCTGCGGGCTTCTTCTATCTCGCCACGGAGCGGCTGCTAGCCCGCCGCACCGACGTCTTCCTGTTCGAAAGCCGTTACGGCGACCTGACGTTCCGCGACAAGATCGGCACCCCGCCCGGTATCGTCCGGGTGGTGTACAACGGATTGGCGCCCTCCGAATTCGCACCGGTAGCGCAGGAGGCGAACGCGACCGACTTTGTATTCGTCGGCGAGTTGCGGGCGCTGAAAGGGGTCGACCTGCTGCTCGACGCCCTCGCCCGTCTCGCTGCGGCCGGGCTGCCGGCAACCGCGACCATCGTCGGCGCCGGCGCGGATGCGGAGAGCCTGCGCCGCATGGCCGCCCGGCTCGGACTGTCGGAGCGGGTGCGGTTTCCAGGCGCCATGCCGGCCCGTGCTGCCTTTGCGCAAGGCCGCTGCGTGGTCGTGCCCTCGCGGGCGGAATCGCTTCCCTACGTCGTTCTCGAGGCCGCAGCAGCGGCGATGCCCATCGTTGCCACCACGGTCGGCGGCATTCCGGAGATATTCGGCAACCAAGCCCACCGCCTGGTTGAGCCCGATAACGCCGACGCACTGGCAACGGAGATGGGACACTTTCTCGCCAACCCGGCCGAAGCGCGCAGGCAGGCCGAGGTGCTGGCGGTCGAGATTCGACGCCACTTCTCGGCGGACGCCATGGCTGACGGCGTGCTGGCCGCGTACGAGGCAGCGCTCGAAGCGGCCGAAAGTTAAGTCTTCCTAGAACAATTGCTGTTAGTCGGGTCGATCGTCCGGCGCGCCGATGCCACGGATGATCGATAATGCACGGATATGCGCAATGAACCAGGCGAATGGCAACCACAGCGATGTCGCCAGCGCGCTTCGGGCGGCAGTGGTCGATACAACCGCATCCATGTCCCGCGGACCGAGCCGCGGCGCCCCTCCGCCGGAGCTTGGTCCACTGGCCAAGTCGATAGCCGGGGAGAAGGTCGATCCCGCGATTTCAACGATCGTCGTCGCCGGAGCAGCCCGGCTGGCGGAGTTCCTGCTCATTATCGTCTCGGGTTTTGCGGTCCAGCTCGGCTACGTCTATCCGCACGAAGGAATGCCGGTCATCTATCCCGTAGCCATCGTGACGGGTGCGGTGCTGGCGATTCTGGCCTTCCAGTCGGCCGACAGCTATTCGCCGCACGGGCTGCGGAGCTACGGCCGGCAAATCGGCAAGCTCGCAGTCGCCTGGCTCGGCGTCTTCGCGATCCTCGCGCTGGGTGCATTCCTGCTCAAGCTCGGCGATGCCTTTTCGCGGGTCTGGATGGCACTGTGGTTCCTCGCCGGCCTCGCCGCACTGACGGCGTTCCGCATCGCGATGGCGTCGATGGTGCGGCGCTGGACCCGATCCGGACGGTTGGAACGCCGCGCGGTGATCGTCGGCGGCGGCGACCGCGCTGCCGAGCTGATCGAGGCCATCAAGGCCTCGCCGGATACCGACATCCGCATCTGCGGCATCTTCGACGACCGCAGCGACGACCGCTCGCCGCCGGTCGTGGCAGGCTTCCCCAAGCTCGGCAATATCGACCAGCTGGTCGAGTTCGCCCGCCGCACCCGGGTCGACCTGCTGATCGTCACGCTGCCGATCACCGCCGAGGAACGGCTGCTGGAGTTCCTCAAGAAACTCTGGGTTCTGCCGGTCGACATCCGGCTCAGCGCGCACACCAACCGGCTGCGGTTCCGGCCGCGATCCTACTCCTATATCGGCAATGTGCCGTTCATCGACATCTTCGACAAGCCGATCACCGACTGGGATTTCGTGGTGAAGTGGCTCTTCGACCGGGTCATCGGCTCAGCGCTGCTGCTCCTGGCCCTGCCGGTGATGGCCATCGTCGCGATCGCCATCAAGCTCGACAGCCGCGGACCGGTGCTGTTCCGTCAGAAGCGCTACGGCTTCAACAACGAGCTGATCGAGGTGTTCAAGTTCCGCTCGATGTATGTCGATCAGTGCGATTCGACCGCGAGCAAGCTGGTGACGAAGGGCGATCCTCGCGTGACGCGGGTCGGGCGCTTCATCCGCAAGACCAGCCTCGACGAACTGCCACAGCTGTTCAATGTGCTGCGTGGCGAGCTGTCCCTCGTCGGGCCGCGGCCGCACGCCCTGCAGGCAAAGGCCGCCGAGCGGCTCTACGACGAGGTCGTCGACGGCTACTTCGCCCGCCACAAGGTGAAGCCCGGCATCACCGGCTGGGCGCAGATCAACGGCTGGCGCGGCGAGACCGACACGCCGGAGAAGATCCAGCGCCGCGTCGAGTGCGACCTCTACTACATCGAGAACTGGTCGGTGCTGTTCGACCTCTACATCCTGGCGATGACGCCGATATCGCTGCTGTCGAAGACGGAGAGCGCGTATTGACGGCCGGCCCAGCCGGTCCGGCCTGCACGGCGCCGTCCGGCGACGAGATCCGACGCGCGCTGCTCGACCGGCGGCTGGTCAGACCGATCCTGTGGCTGACGATCCTGACGAGCTGCTTCGTCACGTTCGAGCCCTCGCCCTACGAGTTCTTGTTCCTGCTGCTGCTGTGGGCCGTGCTGGTACGGGGGCTTGCATTTCCCCGCTTCATCGCACCACTCATTCTCTTCCTGCCGGTGCTGTTCACGATCGGCGGCATGCTCTCCGTCGTTCAAGTCGTCTACGATTTCGACTCGGTGCGCTATGTCGCAATCACGATGTATCTGACGGTGACGACCGTCGTCTTCGCCTCGCTGGTCGCCGAGAATCCCGTCTCGCGGCTCGACACCATCCGCAGCGCCTACATCATTGCCGCCGTGATCGCCGCGCTGGCAGGCATCGCCGGGTACTTCCATCTGTTTCCCGGCGCGGACACCTTCACCCTGTACAACCGCGCACGCGGCACGTTCAAGGATCCCAATGTCTACGGACCCTACCTCGTGTTCCCGGCGCTGCTCCTGATCCAGAGCATGCTGTCGCTGCACGGGCGCAAGCTGCTGTTTACAGCGCTGCCGCTTGGCATCATCGTGATCGGGCTGCTGCTGTCGTTCTCGCGCGCCGCCTGGGGCAATTTCCTCCTCGCGACGATCCTGATGGTGGCGATGATGTTTCTTGCCTCGCCGGGCCCTCTGTTCCGCCTGCGCATGCTGATCGGTGCGGCGTTGGGTGCCCTGCTGTGCGCGGGACTGGTCATCGGGATCCTTACCATCCCAGGCGTCGGCGAGGTGTTCGAGCAGCGCGCCGACCTCACGCAGAGCTACGATGTCGGCGAACAGGGGCGGTTCGGCAACCAGCGCCGCGCGATCCCGGAGCTGCTCGAGCGTCCATTCGGATACGGACCACTGTACTTCGCCAAGCGCTTTCACCAGGATCCGCACAACGTCTACGTCAACGCCTTCGCCGCCTATGGCTGGCTCGGCGGATTCAGTTACACTACCTTCGTCGTACTGACCTGGCTTGTCGGCTTCCGCAACGTCTTCGAACGTGTCCCCTGGCAGCATTATCAGATGGCGGCGCTCGCGACCTTCGTCGCGGTGTCGCTGCAGGGCTTCGTGGTCGACACCGACCACTGGCGTCACTTCTTCATGATCGCCGGGGTGGTCTGGGGCATGGCCGCGGCGAGCGAGGCCGTCCGCCGGACGGCACGGACCGCCGCCATGACCTCGATGCCAACCTATTTGCGGGCGACAATATAGGCGTAGCTGGTGAGCCACCGCCAATCGCGCCCGGCGGCAACACGGTTGAGCAGATTGTCGATCTGGCGGACCACCGGAATCGACTGGAAATATTCGTGATGCCAGAACGGGATCACCTTGACCTCGCGGAAGCCGATGGCGGCCAGACGGGGCGCGAGTCTGCGACCATCGCCGTAACACCAGTCGTAGTGGGCCGGGAACTTCGGGTCCTCGTCGTCGGTGCGGTGGGCATAGAGCAGCCGGACGATCCGCCGCGAAACCGCCTCCGGGATGGCCAGGTTGACCAGATAGGGAATGGCATAGAGGGTCGGGATGAAGGCGATCGCGACACCGCCCGGCACCAGTAGCCGATGGGTGTTCGTCCAGGCCTGCTGCGCGTCCTTCACGTGCTCGAACACCATCCGCGAGAAGACAAGGTCGAACCGGCCGGTGAATTCGGCAAGCTCGTCCCCTGCCCCCGCCACGTCGAAGCACGCCTTGTCGAAAGCGGCCGGCGCGAACCGCAGTTCGTCGGGCGAGATGTCGTTGATGGTGAAGCGAACCGCTGCGGATGCG
This sequence comes from Tepidamorphus gemmatus, assembly GCF_004346195.1. Classification (NCBI taxonomy): domain Bacteria; kingdom Pseudomonadati; phylum Pseudomonadota; class Alphaproteobacteria; order Hyphomicrobiales; family Tepidamorphaceae; genus Tepidamorphus; species Tepidamorphus gemmatus. The sequence continues at coordinate 241,986 of NZ_SMAK01000004.1, forward strand.
ATCTCCTCCGGCGTGAACAGCGGATCGCGCCCGCCACCGATCTCGATGAACCGGTCAAGGCCGAACTCGCACGCCAGACCGACGACCGTCTCCTTGTAGTGATCCCACGCCCATTGCGAATGGGCAGCGGGTGCAAGTCGCTCGAAGAAGAGGTCGAGCGTGTTCGGCAACTGGCCGAGATCACCATCGACGGCAATGGCGCGTGGCGCCGCGATCGGTTCGATATGCGTCATTCTCGCCCGTCCGTGATGCGGGATCTTCCCCTGCCGGAATCCTAACCGAACTCCACCGTGCGGCGAGCGAAACACCAATAAGAGGTTAACGGTGCGCGTCGGCAATCTCCGACGCCCGTCAGACGACGCCGATCGCCAGGCCTGCGAGCAGCAGGATCACGAGACTGACACTTGCCACCAGAACCGCCAGGACCGGCCGCCCCAGCCTTCCCTGACGGGCTTCGCGCGGGTTGATCTCTTCTTGCCGGGGTCCGACTTCGGGCATCATGTCCTCCTCATGCAGCACGCGGAGCATCCGCTCCGCTCCTGCAGGGGGAACGGGTGAACCTCGATCTGGTTCAGTCACCTGGTTCAGTCGCTGTCGACAGGCCCTGACAGGCGGTACTGCCGAAGCGCATGCTCTCAGATTGCGTCGTTGCGAACCCGGGCGGCGGGGAGCGACCGGTACGATCGCGAGGTGTCCAGGCGCTCGAGGAAAACGTAGTCCTCGCGGTAGCGATCGCGGACGATGGCCTCGACCTCGGGCGAGATTGCCTCGCTGTCGGCCAGGACGTCGGTCCGGTTGCGCCTGCCCAAACGCATCATCGGCTCGCGTTTCGACGGCGGGATGCCGATCGTCTCGAGGATGAGGGCAAAATCCTCCTCGAGCGTCTCCACGCGGCCGATGAAATCGACGGCCGGCGGGCGGCCGATCCAGCGCAGCTGCGGTGCGAGGATGTTGTCTGGACCGGGCGAGCGGAAGAAGTCGCTGACGACGAACTGTTCGAAACTGCCGAATCCATCCATGACCTCCGCCCCGCGCCAGTTGCGGAACTTGTGCTTCAGGAACCGGTAGGTCGACTGCGCGCGCGCAAGCGGATCGCGCATGAAGGCGAAGCTGAACATACGCATCCAGGCCGCCTGACCAAGCACGTTGCGGATCTGGATGGCCGTCGCATGCTTGCCGATGCCGTGACGGGTGGCGTAGTGGTCGGCCATCGCCTGCCCCAGCGGCGTTGCGCCGATCTCGATGTCGCAATAGGCGCTCGCCTGGCTCAGCGCCATCGCCACGGTCGTCCCCGCGCATTTGGGGACATGCACGAAGACGAAGCCGAATGTGTGGTTGATGATGCTCATTCGGGTTCCAGAACGCGACGGCGATCCCAGTAATGCCCCTTGGAGACGTCGATCCCGGCGGACCAGCTGCCCGGGGCAAGGGATCAGCTTCGTCCGTAGATGTCGTCGTAGCGGACGATGTCGTCCTCGTCGAGATAGCTGCCGGTCTGAACCTCGATCAGATGCATGGGGATGCGCCCAGGATTCTCCAGCCGGTGCACGGAGCGAAGCGGAATGTAGACCGACTCGTTCTCGGTGACGAGCCGCACGTTGTCGTCGACCGTCACCCGCGCCGTACCGCGCACCACTACCCAGTGCTCGGCCCTGTGATGATGCGACTGCAACGACAGCCGGCCACCCGGATAGACGACAATCTCCTTGACCTGGTAGCGATCTCCCACGTTGAGCGTCTGGTACCACCCCCAGGGACGGTAGGTGCGGGAATGGGATATCGCCTGCGGCCGACCGTGGGCCTGCAATTCGCCCACGACCTTGCGCAGTTCCTCGCTGCGGTCGGCCGCACCGACATAGACAGCATCGGCACTGGCGACGACGACCAGGTCCTCGAGCCCGTGCGCGACGATCAGCGGCCCGTCGCTCATCGCCAGCACGCCCTCACAATCGATGAGTTCCACCGCCCCTGATGCGACGTTCTCGCGAGAGCCAAGCCCCGTATGCGCCAGTCTCAGCGACTGCCAGGAGCCGATGTCGGACCATCCCATCGCAACCGGTACCACGGCCATTGCGCCTTGCAGGCGCTCGGCAAAGGCATAGTCGAAGGATATCGACGGAAGGTCGCAATACGGCTCGCGCGCCAGCCTGAGGAAGTCCAGATCACGTGACGCGCCGGCACAGGCCGCCCGGCAGAGGTCCAGCATCCGCGGTTCAAGCCGATGCGCCGCAGCCAGCAGCACCTGCGGTGCGAACAGGAAGATGCCTGCGTTCCAGCAGAACCTGCCGCTCGCCAGATACGCTTCGGCAACCTCGCGGTCGGGCTTCTCGCGAAAACTGTCCACCGACTCTGCGCCGTCGATCCCGGCGAGCGGTGCGCCCCGCTCGATATAGCCGTAGCCCGTCTCCGGACGATCGGGCGTGACGCCGAAGGTCACCACCCGTCCGGACCGTGCTGCCGCCATCGCCGTTGCCACCGCCGCGCGATAAGCCGAGGCATCGCCGATGATGTGATCGGCGGGGGCCAGCAGAACCAGACAGTCGTCGCCGAACTTCTCCTGAGCCCGCAGCGCGGCGATCAGGGCAACGGGCGCCGTATTGCGCATTTCTGGCTCGAGCAGGATCTCCGCAGACAGTCCGACCTGGCGAAGCTGCTCGGCGATCAGGAACCGGTGTTCCTCGTTGCCGATGACGATGGTTTCGACAGGCTGGCCGGCTTGCGGCAATCGGCTTACGGTGGCCTGCAGAAGGGAGCGGTCGCCACCGAGCGACAGGAACTGCTTGGGATAGGACTGTCGCGACCACGGCCACAGGCGGGTGCCGGATCCGCCGCACATCACGGTATGGACCAATCGTGTCATGACAATCCTTCGGCGCCTGGTGATGCGCCCGCGTACCGGTTTAGGGGCCGGAACCTGGCGGATCGGCCGGCGGGCTCGTTCTGACTCTCAGGACGCTACGCGCTCCCGGGCACGGTCGGCAACGGCGGGCGCGGCAGCGGCGGGCCCCGCCGCCGGCGTCCCCAACGGCGCATCGACGATCTCCCGGAGGCGGTCCAGCCCTCTTCGCCTGCTGAACACCTCCTCGACAAACGCCTGACCGCCGGCGGAGAGCTTCTGCCAGAGCGTCTCGTCGTCATAGACCCACAGCACCGCCTCGGCGAACTGTTCGGGATCGTCGCGCACGAGCACCTGCTCGCCATCGACAAGCGCCATGCCCTCGGCGGCGCAGGAGGTCGCAACCACCGGAACGCCGTACGCCAGCGCCGAGGCGACCTTGCCCTTGAGACCAGCGCCATAGCGGATCGGCGCCACCAGGATGCGTATCGAATCGAACAGCTCCTGCAGGTCCTCGACGAAGCCGATGACCTCGATGTTGTCCCGGCCGTGCAGTGCCGAGATTTCGGCCGGCACCCTGCTGCCAACGACCTTGAACACCATCTCAGGATTCCGCCGGCGGATCAGCGGCCAGATCGCCTCGGCAAAGTAGCGCACGGCATCGACATTCGGAGGGTGACCGTAGCCGCCCAGATAGGCGATGTGATGCCGCGCTGCGAAACCGGGTCCCAGCGGAACCGGATCGACGATCCAGGGGAAGACCCGGACGGTGGCGTCCGGGGCATGCAGGGCAAGGACATCCTTCTCGTAGTGGCTGTGGACGATCGTGACATCCGAGGAGACGGCACAGAAGATCTCGTATGCCTGTGTCAGCCGCAGTGCGCTCGACGGCTTGGCAGAGCTGCCGATCCCGGTCGCCCGGGCCTCACGGATGAAATGAAGGTCGGCCGGGTGGAATATCAGCCTTGCCTGCGGGGCGAATTCACGCACGAGCGGAATCAGTTTCGAGGCGCAGTAGTGCCGGAAGATGAACACCACATCGAACAGTTCGCCATGCTCGGCAAGGTACCCGCCCAGCGAGCGGTAGTACGGACTGTAGATGGCCTCGACGCCGATGCGCTGCAACGACGGCGTCAGAGTCCGGTCAAACCCAGGGGCATCCTGAGGCCAGAAGCTGACCTTGTAGCCGATGGCCTGGAACAACCTGATGAGCTCGACGGTGAACACCGAGCCCGCATCGTTGTCCGGATTTGGCGTCAGCGCATCGACGACGAGGACCCGCTTCGTGACGCCACGCTCGCGCTCGCGCATCACGCCGACGCCGTCGGGGCGGTGCCCCTCGAGCCTGTCGCGCCAGCGCTTGCGCAGCTTCCTGAGGTTGGACACCTGATAGGCCTTCACGCCCTTGCGGATGTCTGTGCCCGAGGTCGCCCCCTCGAAATGCAGCACCATCGACCAGGGCTGCAGCACCACACGCCGCCCGGACGCCTGGATTCGGAAGGCGAGATCGACGTCTTCGGCATAGGCGACGTCGTACCAGGGATCGAAGCCGCCCATCTCCCACCACAGCTCACGCCTGAGCAGGATGGACGCGCCGGAGATGTAGTCGACGTCGCGCAGATAGCTGAACTCCGGCCGCATCGGGTCCTGGTCGCGGCCATAATTCCAGGCCGAACCATCCCGCCAGACGATCCCGCCGGCCTCCTGCAGGCGGCCATTGCCGAAGATCAGCTTGGAGCCGACGAGACCGATCGAGTCGTCACGTTCCAGCGTGTCGACGAGTTCGTCGAGCCAGCCCGGTAGGACGATCGTGTCATTGTTGAGAAAGACCAGGTACCGCCCCCTGGCCTCGACGGCGGCGCGATTGCAGTTGGCGATGAAACCGCCGTTGACGTCGCTGCGCGCCAGGACGACACCCGGGAGGCGAGATATCACCTCAGGCGTCGCGTCAGTCGAGGCATCATCGGCGATGATGATCTCGAAACTGCGGCGTGGCTTCAGATCGGCCAGCGAATGCAGGCAGGCCATCGTCTGCGAAATGTTGTTGAAGACCGGAATGATGATCGAGACATCCGGGACAATGTCGGCCCCGACGGTCGCGCCCGCGAGCCGGTCCGACATCTCCGCGATCCAGGCTGCAATCTCCGCCTCCGACTGCGGCGGCGAGGGCGGCCGGCCCCCGTCCGGCACCAGACGATAGCGGCGGTAATAGCTCTCGATCCGAACCATCACCTCGGGACCGAAAATGCTCTTTAGGAACGGGCCGACCGAGAACCACGGACCGCCTTCGGCGGGCTTGCCCGCGGCGAACCAGCGGAATGCCTCGTCGGCCGCCGTCAGCAAGTGACCGTTGCCCGAACCCGGCAGGTCGAAGTCGGGGTTCGGACGTGCGCCGGCCTTCCAGCCTGCCACGACATAATGGATCAGGGGCGCCGCATCGCGCTGCCCGCCCATATAGGTGCGGACATACCAGTCGCCGGCGAAGGAGGGATGCGGATCGCGGCCCTCGCGATATCCCGCCATGACGTAATGGACCAGCGGATTGACTCCCGCCGCGCGCACATCCGGGTTGTGGTCCAGGTACCATTGCGCATCGAACAGCGGATGCGGCGAACGGGCTTCGGCGTGGCCGGTGGTCAGGTAATGCACAAGCGGGTTGATGCCGGACGCGCGAACGTCCGGATAGCGCTCAAGATACCAGGCACTGTCGAACAGGGCATGGGGCTGGCGCCCTTCCCGCCAGCCGCGGTCGAGATAATCGCGGAGCGGATTCTCGCCCGATGCCGCAACGTCGGGATAGGCGGCCAGGTACCACTGCGCATCGAACAGCGGATGCGGCGAACGGGCTTCGGCGTGGCCGGTGGTCAGGTAATGCACAAGCGGGTTGATGCCGGACGCGCGAACGTCCGGATAGCGCTCAAGATACCAGGCG